>CANQGF010000047.1 GCA_947601485.1 uncultured Bacilli bacterium | reverse complement strand
AAAAAAACTTTATGATTTTTTTTATCTTCAAATTTCATAAAGTTTCTATTTTTATATTAATTTACTCTTTTTTGCTGAACTCTTTATTATCTAATAATTTATCTATATAATTAATTACTTCATTAAAAGTTAAAGAAAAATCTGTAAAATTAGTATTAAACCATTTAACATTTAATTGATTATTAAACCAAGTATATTGTCTTTTAGCATAATGACGAGTATTTTTTTTAATTAATTCCTTAGCTTCATCTAAAGTTATTAAACCATTTAAATATGCAATTAATTCTTTATAACCAATAGCGCGATTTAAAATATTAAGTTTACCATATTTTTTTAATAAAAGTTTAACTTCTTCTAATAATCCATCATCAAACATCTTATCCACTCTTTGATTAATTAAATTGTATAAATGGTCACGATCGGTTGTAAGGCCAATGTAAATTACATCATATAAAGGTTTAGGAGGTATTATTTCTTTATTAGTCCTATTTAAGTAGTTTTCTAATCTACGACGATTATTTTGATCTATTTTTAAATTAGCATCATATTTTAAACACATTTGATACAATTCTAAATTAGAATAACAACTATAGTCTTGTTTTTTCATGGGACTAAAAGAATAATCATATAATCCGGCTTTTATATAAAGGCCAGTTCCTCCAGTTAAAATAATGTTTTTATCTTGATAATCTTTTAAAATTTTTCGTAAATCTTTTTGATAATCAGCTACACTATACTCTTCTTCTACCCCTTTAATATCAAATAATAAATGTTCTATACCCTCTTTTTCTTCATCTTTAATTTTAGCACTGCCAATATTAAGTTCCCGATAAATTTGAGTAGCATCGGCATTAACTACAATTCCCTTATAATATTTAGCAAGCATTACACTAAGGCGGGTTTTACCTACCCCAGTAGGGCCGACAATACATATAATCATCTTTTCACCAACTTACTTTGTATTATAACCTATATATATTATATTAAGCAAGAAAATACTTGCAAAATAGCATAGATATGGTATATTTTTGTTGTGATTTTTATGCAAATTGTAGGTATTATTTGTGAATATAATCCATTTCACAATGGACATTTATATCATTTAAAAAAAGTCAAGGAATTATTTCCTGATTCTTTAGTCATTTTAGTTTTAAATGGCTACTTTTTAGAGCGGGGCGAAGTATCAATATTATCTAAAGAAAATAAATGTCAAATTGCTCTTACCATGGGTATTGATATAGTTATGGAGATTCCTTTTGTATATGGCACTCAAAGTGCTGATACATTTGCTAATATTAGTTTACAAATCTTAAATGAATTAAAATGTGAATATTTGGTTTTTGGAAGCGAGTCTAACGATTTAGATGCTTTAAATAAAATAAGTGATTATACTTATCGAGAAAGTGAAAATTATCAAAAAGATGTTAAAAAATATTTAAGTATGGGTTATAATTACCCTTCTTCACTAGCTAAAGCTTTGAACATTGACTTTACTTTTATGCCTAATGATCTTTTGGGAATATCTTATTTAAAAGCAATCAAAAAGAATAATTATCAAATTAAGCCAGTCATAATTAAAAGAACTAATAATTATTTAGATACTTCTAGTAACGAAGATATAGTAAGTGCCACAAATATTCGCCATAAAATGGAAAATAAAGAAGATATTACAAAATTTGTTCCTAAAATGGTTTTAAATAAAATTGAATACATTTCTTTAAATGATTTTTTTCCCTATCTTAAATATAAAATTTTAACAGAAAAAGATTTAAGCATCTATGTTGATGTTGAAGAAGGCATTCATAACCGCATTAAAAAAGTCATTAATGATTGCCATAATATAGATGAATTAATTGATAAATTAAAGTCTAAAAGATATACCTATAATAAAATAAGAAGAATGCTTATTCATATTTTAATTGGTTTTACTAAAGGTGATCATCAAAATCTTGAATTTGACTATTTAAAAGTATTGGGCTTTAATGAACGAGGAAAGATTTATTTAAACAAAATTAAAAGTAACTTAAATATTCCTTTATCTATAAATAAAAAGTCATTAGTTTATAAATATGAGCTTACCGCTGCTGCTATTTACGATTTAATAAGTCAAAGAAAATGCCTAGAATATGAAATGAATAGTAAACCGTTGTTTTTAATCGTCAATAAAAAATAATAATTTTTACAACAAATTTAAAGTGTTTTTGCATATAATTGTCCGGTAAAAAATCTTTTTACATCATAATTTTACCTATTTTGACGTTTGCTTTAATGTCATACTTGACATATTGAGGATTTTGTGGTATCATTTAGACATATTCATTAAGGGGGAATTGGTTATGAATATTAATGAAGATCTAGCAAACTATGCTAGTAATTTAGATGTTGTCCTTGATCACATAGAAAAAGAGATGGCTAGTTTAGAACAACAAGAAGATTCTAAAAAGAAAGAAAAAAAAGTAGCTAAATTAAAAGATGCCGCTACTGAAATTGCTGAAATGAAAAAAAGACTTGGTGATTTTGTTAGTTATCAATCTTTAAATAGCAATATTGAAAAATTAGAAGATTTTACTTTAACAGATGATAAAATCCACGATATTTATAAAGATATCGTTGCGGATTTCCAAAACATTGATAGTATCATTAAAACTAATTTAGGATTATCAGAAGAAGAAGCTTATGATACTGATATTACTATCAATAAGTTGTTAGGTGAAAAAAGAAGATTAGAAAAGAATCTAAAGGATTTAAAAGATGACGAACTTGAAAGTACAAAAGAAAGAATCGAAGAAATTGAAAATAAAATAGAATCTCTTGATCAATATTCAGACTTTTGTGATAAAAACAGAGAATTAGTTAGTAAGTTAAAAGATTTTAAATCTGCTACTAGTGAAGAAAAAGAAGCATTATATAATGAAATATGTGAATTAAATGAAACAGAATTTAATAAACAATTAGATGCTATTAGAGAAGATATGGAAAAATTTGAATCATATGAAAACAAATATGGTAAGACAAAAACTGAATCTCTAATTGTTGTCAAAGACAACTGGTTTAAAAAGAATTGGAAGAAATTAACTGCTGTAGTTGCAGCCGTTGGTACTGTTTCTATAATTGGAGCAGTCATTGCTAAATCAGTAAATAATGAAAATAAAGACTTTAACAATGATCCTACATATAGTAGTGATAATACTGATCCAACTGGAAATGATAATACTGATTCAACAACAAATGAAAATAATGACCCAACAGAGGTAACAGATAGAAGTGATATTTTAAATGATATCGAAGAGATCACTAATCCAGTTATTCTAGCTTTAATTGAAAAAGGTTATAATGAATATAGTGCTAAATTAATGTTTGAAAACTTCAATGATGAAACATTAAAATCATTACTTACTTACTTTAGACCAGAAGTTGAAAAATATGCAAGTTGTAAAGATTTTGATATCAATAATTTAGATGCTTATGAATATGCCATCAATAAATATGATATTCCAAGTGAAAAAGCTATTGATTATGTTAATCGTTCATGCAAGATATTAGCAACCGGTTTCTATAATGAAGCAACAGTTGATAATGTTTGTGATGTTGTTAAAGCTATAGATGATAAAACTTTATTCTTTGGAGAAAATGCTACTTTAGCTCAATCATTTAATACTGCATTTAATGACATTGCTAATAATTACTTATTTGGTGAAACAACTCCAGAAGATATTGCTAAAATGGATGCTCTACACTATTTTGCTAAAGATGATTCAGAAATGGATGACTTCTTAACAAGATATGCAGATATTATCAAAAAAATTCTTAATGAGCCAAATAAAAATGAACATAAAACAGAATTATTTAATTTCTTAAATATCTTTGCTCACCGTAACGGAATCAATAATAATGAAGAAGTTTTAACTAGTGATAAAGAATTTAATGAAGATGCTGATTTGGATGATTACTACAACTGGTTTATGGCTTACAATTCATTCATCGCTCCACTTTATCCATTAGCTTATCCAACAGAAATTGAACTTCCACCAACTACTCCAATTATTCCGGAAGGCGCAAGCGAAGAAATGATTGAAGAAGCTTGGAAAGATTTAGATGCTGAATGGAAAAGGGTTGAAGAAGAAAATAATCAATTAGATTCCAAAATGCGTGCACTTGAAGAATTACAAGTTTATATGATAACAGTTTTAAATGGTCCAGAATATAACAACTTTTGTGAAGTCAATGAAGGACTTATAAGATAAGGGGGAAAAATTTATGTATACTGAAGATAATAAACCAGCGATTGACTGGGGAAATTTAGTAAAAAAAGGATTAATCGTATTAGTTATTGTCATTGTTATATTATTCTTCATTTGGTTATTTACAAGAAATAGCAGTTCAAATGCTAATATTAATACTCCAAATAATAATGTTACTGATAATGGTAGTAGCACAAATAATAATTCAAATATAAATCCATCTACTAATAAAACTTATTCAAAAGATTTCTTAGCTGGATACCGTTATTTCCATGATGCTGCTAAAGAATATTTCTTAATTAGTGAATTACCTAAAAAAGGCGAAACATTAAAATACACTATGCAAGAATTAATTGATAAAGGCTTAATATTCTCTTGGGAATATCAAGATAATAAATCTTGTGATAGTGAAGCAAGTTATGTTTATGTAACTAATGTTGATGGCAAATATAATCTTACAGTTAATCTTGTATGTGGCGTTGAAGTCGCTAAAACAACAGAAGAACTTGGCTGTAATCAAATTTGTCAAAACGGTAATTGTCAAAATGTTATTGAAGATCAATATGTAACAGAAAACAGATTTAAACAAGCTTATACAGTTACTCAAACAGTTTATAGTTGCCCTAGTGGTTATACTAAATCTGGTAGTAAATGTATAAAAAATAATAGTTCAACTATCAGTGCTACTAAAAACGTTAAATATGCTTGCCCTGCTGGATATACTGCATCTGGTAGTGGTGCTAATATGAAATGTTATAAGAATGATACTGATGTTCAAGAAGCTAATAAAGAAGTTGTTTATACTTGCCCAGCTGGTTATACTAAATCTGGTGAAGGTGTAAATACTAAATGTTATAAAACTGGTTCAAGTTATGTAGATGCAAATGTTACATATAATTATAGTTGTCCAGTTGGTTATACTAAATCTGGTAGTGGTGAAAATACTAAATGTACTAAAACGGAAACAGTAGGTGCTTCATCATCAACTACTTATACTTGTCCTGATGGTTATACTAAAAATGGTACTAAATGTACTAAAACTGAAACTATCAATGCATCATATACTGAAGCTCATAGTTGTCCTTCAGGTTATGTTCAAAATGGTAATTATTGTGAAAAAACATTAACTACTTCTGCTACACCAAATACCTCTTATACTTGCCCTTCTGGTTATACTTTAAGTGGTACAAGTTGTAGTAAATCAAGTACTATTAATGCTACAAGTAATACTAATTATACTTGTCCAGCTGGTTATACTCTAAGTGGTTCTAAATGTTATAAAACTGAAACAACTTCTGCTACACCAAATACCTCTTATACATGTCCTTCTGGTTACACTTTAAGTGGTTCTAAATGTTATAAAACCGAAACTATTAAAGCAACTAATAATGGTTCTTATACTTGTCCTGCAGGTTATACATTAAGTGGTAGTGAATGTGTTAAAAATGTTTATGCTGATGCAATAAGCAATACTACTTATAGTTGTCCAAAAGGTACACCAATAAATAATGGTCGTGCTTGCCGAATCTATTCTACATCTGAATATTCAGAAAGTTATGAAGTATATCATGGTACTACTTACCAAGGATGTACATATAGTGGATCTTACACTGATAAATGTTCAAGTTACAGTGGTTGTACAAGAACATATTATAAATATAGTTGTTCAAAAAGTTCTTATAATGATGTAGCAGCTACTGCTAAAACTACTTATACTTGTCCTAATGGTTATATTGCTCAAGGTACGGGTGCAAGTACAAACTGTTTAAAAATGGAAAAAGTAAATGCTACAAGTACTAATAATTATACTTGTCCATCTGGTTATACATTAAGTGGTACAAATTGCGTAAAAACTACCACAACTAGTGCTACAAGCAAAACAACTTATACTTGTCCTTATGGTTACACTTTAAGTGGTACAAGTTGTAGTAAATCAACTTCAACAAATGCTACAAGCAAAACAACTTATACTTGTCCAGCTGGTTATACATTAAGTGGTTCTAAATGTTCTTATACTGATTATACTAGTGCTACTCCAAAAACTACTTATACTTGTTCTTCTGGTTATACTTTAAGTGGTACAAGTTGTAGTAAAGTAGACAGAACTAACGTGTCAACTACTTCCTCATATTATTGTCCTGATGGTTACACTAAATCTGGAAGCGGTTCTTCTACTAAATGTAGTATGACAACAACGGTTAATGCTTCTGCTTCTAATGATTATACTTGTCCTGATGGATATGTTAAAAATGGTAATGTTTGTACAGCTGAAGTTAATGGTAGTGTTACCAAAACAAAAGAATATTATTGTAACTCTGGAATTTTAAATGGTACTAAATGTTATAGTGATTATACTGACACTAAAAATCCAAGTACTAAAGTAGAATATACTTGTCCTGATGGATATAAATTAAATGGTATTAAATGTACATTTGATAATAAAGTTACAAGAAATGCTATCAAAAATACTACTTATACTTGTCCAGCTGGTTATGATAAGATCGGTTCTGGTTCTCAAACAAAATGTACTAAAGGTAGCCAAACTTCAATAAATGCAACAAAGACTACTCAAAAAGCTACCCAATATAGATATCAATGGAGTACAGAAACTTCTATTGAAGGTTGGGAAAGAACTGGCGAAACTAGACAAACAAAAGTAAACACTAATAATAGTGTAACTGAAAAATAATAAATAAAAAATAACCTTCGGGTTATTTTTTTTGCTATTTTATTAATTCATTAAAATATTTAGGAATAGGAGATTCTACTTTAATTAATTCTTTCGTTATAGGGTGTATAAATTCTAAATAACTAGCATGTAAGAAAAGATTTTTTTGCTTGTCTTTTATATTTGTATATATTCTTTCACCAACAATCGGATGTCCTAAATCATTAAACTGTACTCTTATTTGGTGTTTACGACCAGTTCTAATCGCAATTTCTACTAAACTGTACTCTTTATTACTTTTAACTATTTTATACTCTGTAATGGCTTCTTTACCATATTTATCGCTATAAACATAATTAGTTTTAGTTTCTTTTAAAAATGATTTTAAAATTCCTGTCTTATTCTTTGGTATGCCATGAATAACTGCCATATATAATCTTTTTACATTAGGCCAATTATTTTGTAATATTTCTTTAACTTGATAACTTTTAGCAAATAAAACAAGACCTGATGTTTCTTTATCTAAACGATGCACAATAAAAACTTTATTATTTTTATTTTGTTTCTTTAAATATAAAGATACTTGATGATATAAGGTATCTTCTTTTTCTTTAGCAGTGGCTATTGTTAAAAGATGAGCATCTTTATTTACCACAATTAAATATTTATCTTCATATAAAATATTCAATTTATTTTTCTTCTTCATAAATTAATTAATAAAAAAAAGTATTTCTACTTTTTTTCGTTTTTTCCTTTCATAGCTTCAAGTATTTCTACTGGTAAGCAGAAAAGAATGGTATTAGATTTATCAGAAGAAATATCACTTAAAGTAGATAAAGTTCTTAAATGCATAGCTCCTGGTGTATTACTCATAATCTCTGCGGCTTTAGCAAGATTATTAGATGCTTCAACTTCTCCTTTAGCTTTTGTAACTACTGCTTGTTTCTCTCTTTCAGCTTCTGCTGCAATAGCTAAAACTCTTTTCATATCTTCTGGTAAAGAAACATCTTTAAGTTCAACATTCTCTACTTTTATACCCCAAGGATCAGTTGCTTCATCAATTATTTTACAAATTTCAGAACTTATTTTATCTCTTTCCGCAAGTAAATCATCTAAAGTTACGGAACCAACTACATTACGCATAGTTGTTTGAGCAAGTTGTCCAACAGCGTAATAAAAATCTTCAACCGCTAAAATAGCTTTAGAAGCATCAAATAACTTATAATAAATAACAGCGTTTATTTGAACTGATACATTATCTTTAGTTATTGCTTCTTGACTAGGTACATCTACAGCTTTTGTTCTTATATCTACCTTTTTATAAGATTCAAAGATAGGAAAAACTAACTTCCAACCTGGATTTAATACTTTAACAAATTTACCAAAACGGAATTTAATACCCCTTTCATATTCATTAATTTGCTTAATTGATATAATAACCAAGATGATTAATATAACAATAATAACTCCCATAAATACTCCTTCTACTACATTATATTATTATTTTTTACTCTCATTCTCTTCTTTTTTAGGAAGAGCTTCTTTTCTAGATAAATTTAATCTGCCTTTATTATCATAACCTAAAGATTTAACAATAATTTCATCGCCAACTTTTACAATATCACTTGGTTTATTAACTCTTTTATTATCAAGTTGTGACACATGAACTAAACCTTCGCAACCTTCCCAAAGTTCAACGAAACAGCCAAAATCTTCTACTTTTGTTACTTTACCTGTATAAATTTTACCAGGCTCAACTTCTTTAATAACATTTTCAATCATTTCTCTAGTTTTCTTAATTATATCTGCATCATGATGATAAATAATAACTCGACCATCATCTTCTAAATCAACTTTAACTGCTTCTTTATCATTTACACTTTTAACATTACTAGCTTCCAAAATAATTTTGGTAATCATTTCACCACCACGACCAATAACATCTTTAATTTTTTCAGGATCGATAGTAAATGTTTCAATTTTAGGAGCATAAGGGCTAAGTTCTTTTCTTGGCTCTTTAATAACGGTTTCAAATAAATCTAATATTTCCATTCTAGCTTTTTTAGCTTGAGCTAAAGCTTCTTTTAAAATATTTTTATTAACACCATCAATTTTAATATCCATTTGTAAAGCACAAATACCTTTTCTAGTTCCAGCAACTTTAAAGTCCATATCACCTAAATGATCTTCCATCCCTTGTATATCGGTAAGAATTGTATATTTATCATTATTCGTAATAAGTCCCATTGCAATACCCGCAACTGGAGCTTTAATTGGTACACCCGCAGCCATTAAGGAAAGACAACCAGCACAAATACTTGCTTGACTAGATGAACCATTACTTTCAAGGATTTCTGATACTACTCGAATAGTATATGGGAATTCTTCTTCTGAAGGTATAACTTGAAGAAGGGCTCTTTCACCTAAAGCACCATGACCAATCTCTCTTCTTCCTGGTGAACCATAACGTCCTGTTTCCCCAACACTAAATTGAGGGAAATTATAATGCAACATAAATCTTTTTTCTTCTTCAATAGAAAGTCCATCAAGCATTTGACTTTCTCCTAAAGCTCCTAATGTGGTAATAGATAAACTTTGGGTTTGACCTCTAGTAAATAAAGCTGAGCCATGAGTTCTTGGTAATATATCAATAGTGGCACTAATTGGTCTTATTTCATCCATTTGTCTTCCATCAATTCTAATTTTTTCATCAACCACAATTTTTCTAAAGACATTGTATTGAATTTTTTCAAAAACTAAAGCTACTTTTGTTAAAAGTTCTGTTAATTCATCATCTTTCAAAGAATCTTCATTAGCTATTCGATATTTTTCAATTAAGTCATTTTTTAAATTATCAATAGTATCATACATAGTTTGTTTATCTTTAATTCTTAGGGCTGCATCTAATGGTTCAGTAATAGATTTTGTAATTTCTTCTTCTAATTCTTTAGCTATTTCTAAATGAGGATATTCCATCTTTTCTTCCCCAATCGCTGCAATAATTTCTTTTTCAAAAGCTACTAATTTCTTTACTGCTTCATGGCCAAACAATAAAGCTTCTAACATGTCATCTTCTGATACTTCTTTACTTCCAGCTTCAACCATGTTAATGGCGTCCATTGTACCTGCCACAGTTAAATCAATATCTGATGCTTCTAATTCTTCAACAGTCGGATCAACAATAAACTCACCATTTACTCTTCCGATTTTAACCGCTGCAACTGGACCATTAAATGGTATTTTACTTATACAAGTAGCTAATGATGAGCCAAAAAGCGCGGTAAGTTCTGGAGAATTATCTTGATCAACACTTAAAACTGTATTGACGATTTGTACTTCATTACGAAAATCTTCTGGGAATAATGGTCGCATAGGTCTATCGATCATTCTAGCAGCCAATGTTGCATTTTCGGTAGGTCTTCCTTCTCTTTTAATAAATCCACCAGGAATTTTACCAACAGAATATAATTTCTCATTATATAACACCATAAGTGGGAAAAAATCGGATAATAAATTTGCTGTTTTAGATACTACGGCTGTACTTAAAATAACAGTATCGCCAAATCTTACTAAAACGGCCCCATGAGCTTGTTTAGCAACTTCACCATGCTCTACAACTAACTTTCTTCCATAAAAATCCAATTCAAATACTTTCTTCATAATACCTCTTTTCTAAAGAAAAAGACACTTAAAACAAAGTGCCCTTATTTTCTTAAATCTAATTTTTTGATTACTTCACGATAACTAACAACATTATTATCTTTTAAGTAGTTAAGTAATTTTTTTCTTCTTCCTACTTTCATAAGTAATCCTCTTTTTGAATGATAATCATGTGTATGTTCTTGCATATGTTTTGTTAGTTCATTGATTTCTTTAGTTAAAATAGCAATTTGAACTTCTGCAGAACCACAATCTTTGTCATTTTTAGCAAATTCTTTAATTATTTTTGCTTTTTCTTCTTTACTTATTGCCATAAAAATTTCCTTTCTAATAATCGGTTTAAACTGAGATAAAAAGCGGAAAAATTTTTTATCTAAGTCAAAACTTCAATAATAATTATATTATATAATCTTAAAAAAGTAAACAAAAATCAGAACAATATCACTAATTTCTTAATTCTCAAAGTAAATACAATTTTTGATATATCGGTTGTATTTACAATGAGAATAAGTATTGCATTTACTT
>CANQGF010000046.1 GCA_947601485.1 uncultured Bacilli bacterium | reverse complement strand
ATTAAATCAACTCTCTTTTTATCTTGATTTAATTATACCACTATTTGTTTATATTTTTTTAAGCGATTGCCATACAATTATTTCCAATAAAAATGATAATTTTTTTATAATTAATGATATAATTAATTATAGGAAGTAAATGATAAAAGTAATGTTCTATTATATTAAGTATGGAATTATTAATTATAAGAGGAGTTCATAATATGAGTATAGAAGAAATTAATAGAATACAAAAAAATATTTTTTTAGAATCAAGTGAAATAAAAGAATATACCAAAAACGGAATAGTTGGATTATATGCATGCATACTAAGAAGTAATGAATTAAGTACATATAGTTATGAATATGATAAATATATTGAAGAATTAACAGATGAAGAACTTTTTAATTATGTCAAAAAAAATTTTAATATGATTTCAAAAAAGTATAGTTCAATAATGTTAAGTGTATATTCTAAAGATATAAACAATGATTTTCTTCAATTATTAAATGTTATACCACATGATGTGCCTATTTTACTTGAATTAGTTTATTCTAATGACATTAATTATGATTTATTAAATACTATTTTAAACGATAAACAACATAGTATATATGTAAAAAATAATATAGTGAATCAAAATAGTGAATCACTAGAATTTTTATCAAATGCTAAAAATCAAGGTCGATTAATTAAATCTACTATCGATGAAGAATCACATAATATAATATATGTTATAGATGACTATCATATTGAAGATGAAATATCTTTAACTATTGATAATACAAATAATCCGCATGAAGTAATTAACAAAATTAAAAATGCGACTTCTTTAATAACAAATAATTTGTGTGAAAATATTTTTGTAAATATAAACATTACTGATATTCGTTTTTTTAAGAGTTTTTCAGATATTATAAGTAATCTAGAAATGGATGAAGAAATTCCATATGATAGGATAAAATATAATTTAATATTAGATAGTATTGAAGAACAAATAGGCTATAATGATACAGATTGCTACAAATATATGGCAAATGATGTAAGCATAGAATGTAATGGTATTGAATTTAATAATAGTGGAGAATACCAATATTTTCATAATTTTACAAAATTAATTTTATCTAAAATACCTGAGAATGCTACTGAGTTGGATAAAGTAGTATACATTAGTAAATTCCTAATAAATTATCTTAATTATGATACAGATAATTATAAAAAAGAATTAGAAGGTATTGGAGAAGTTCCTATGAGAAACTTTTATGAATTATCATCAATTGGTGTTGGTGTTTGTCGTGATTATGCAAAATTAACTGAATATTTATTAAATAAAATAGGTATAGAATGTAAATATATAGCAAGTGAAACATATGATTATCAAAATGATATAAACATTCCTGGAAAAATAAAATTTAATCAATCAAATGGACAAGTCTTAGATAGAAAATATCAAAGCCATGCATTTAACTTGGTGTATATAGATGGTAAACCATACTTTTTGGATAATACATGGATTGATAAAGAAAATAAATTGTTTAATAACGAAAACTTTTTGGTATCAACGGACACATTTATGAAAACCCATTGGGAATATGTTGAAGTAAAAAATTATGAATGCCCTGAAAATTATAGTAGATATGATATTTCAAGGTCTGAAAGTATGATTGAAATGTTTTGGTTTAATTACACCGATGAAGAATTAAATACTCTTTGGCAATTAGGTCAAACCTCACTTGCACAAAAATCAGAAAGTATGAATATTCAAAAACGATGACTTTTATAATGATAAGCCATCGTCTTTTTCTTTGTCTTTCTTTGTTTTATAAAATTCTTCAGCAGCTTCGTCCATTTCATTATTAAGATTACGAGTTGCTTTTTCTATTTCTCTTTTATTAAATAAATTAAATCTTCGATTATTTGCTTCAACTCTTCTATGTTGTTCTTCTAATATTTCAGGATCATACTGACTTTTATATAAATCAACACTCATATTTCTATCAAATATTTTATCAACTATATCTTTAATAACTTTAGGCATTTTATCTAAAAACTTTTTAATATAATATAGTAAATAATTTTTTTGATTTTCAAGTTCTTCATTTCTATATTTAAGTTGATAATTTTCATGTTTTAAATCGTCATTTTCTTCTTTCAATTTTTGATTTTCATTTAATAATTGATTTCTAGTTTTAAGTATAATTTTATCATTAATTTTTCTTTTTTTATCTATTGCAACAACTATATTAGTTTTATCTTTATTAAGTTTATCTATTTGTTTATTGATAGAAGTTTTATTATTTTCTAAATCTGATACTTCATTTTCAAGATTAGATATTTCTTGTTTAAGACCTTTAACTCTTTCATTAAAAAGTTTTCTTTCATATGAGGTAATATCTCTATTTTTACCTTTTTCTTTTTCTTTAAGTTTAGAATTTAAACCATAAGCAATATTAAATTCATCAATACATCTTTCTCTCATTTTATCTTGAATAACTACTAATGATTCTTTTGTAAAGATAGACGTCTTTCCAACTTGTCTTGATAAACCGGTTTTACAATTTTCTTTAACTGGAACTCCAACTATATGTATATGAGGAGAGTGCTCATCAAAATGTATAGTAGCATTAGCAATATAAAAGTCTGGAACAATTTCTTGTATATCTTCTAGTTGTTGTTCAAATACTTGTGTCATCCCGTATTTATATTCTAAACTTTTTTCATCCCAATATTCCATATTTCCAAGTTCAATAACTATTTCACAAGCAAGATCATGTTTTGTATCATTAGCAATTTTATTAAAGTAGTTATCTATTTTTCTATCATCTCTAGTTTGTTTATTATTATATTCTAATCTAGACTCTTCAAATAAATCTAAATATAATTCTTTAACATCTTTAACAATATCATTAGAGCCTTTAATGGTTTTTATAAGTTCTTGATTATTATTGTATTGTCTTAAGTTATGATGATTAACTTTTCCTAATTGCTTAACATTTTGAATAGCATTATTATTTTTTGATGTTGTTCCTGATGGAGTATTTTTTGCTTCCTGTCTTGCTTTAATAGATTTGTTTTTATCATTTCCTAAATGTAGTGAATAAGATAATTCCATATTTTTTACACCCCCTAAATTATGAATATTGAAAATGGCACGAAAGTGGCTTTGTCATTATTCATAACTTCCTATATATCTTGTCAGAGACAAGATATGGAAGCTAAGTTTTACCACCTTAGAAACCGTTTATATTTTATTTCGTAATAACTATAAATAGTTAAAACTACATAAAGTATTTAAACAAACTTTTCCCACTTTCATTGAAACAAGTTTCAACAAAACGTGTTCGTTTGTTATTACTTTTTTCTAAAAAAAGTAAGCAAAAAATTTTTATATGATAGATAACATCAAAACGAAAAAGTATTTTGTTTTGATATTATTCCATTATTATTTTAATTTAGTTAGTCAAGAATTTCACAAGCAACTATCGTTGTTCTTGACTAACTTTATCATTTCTTTTTAAAATTTCTTCTCTTATCTTTTTAGCATTTTCTATTGATTCTAATTTCTTCTTTTTAGTTTCTTCATCTAATTCATAAGTAATACAATTTGTTCTATCTGGAATAGTATTAAATAAATCTTCTTTATTATCTATTAAACATTTTTCATTATTACCAATATAGATGACTCCTAATTGTAGTTTATCTATTTTATCCATCTTTTTATAATCTTCAATAGGAAATATTCTAACTATATTTCTATTTTGATAATCATTAAAGAACATTACTTTATTATCATAGTAGTAGGTTGCTTCAAAATAACCAACATTATAATATTGTCTTAATGTAAATACTATTTCAGAAACTTTTTCTATTGGTAGGTATTCACTAAATCTTAATTTCATACCAATATTGCCAAGTATTGCATAATCTTTTTTAGCAAGAAAACCAGCATCATATAAATCGTTACATGGTTTACACATACTTTCTCTAAAGAATACTTCACCAATTTTAATTTTATTTTTACCACATAGAGTTAGTTCTACATTATCAACATATCTCATAATTAAATCTGATTTTTCTTCTCTTGTATAATCTTTCCACATATAAGTATGTTCTTCATATTCTTTTGGATAGACTATTTGATTTATGTAATCTAAATCTCTTTTAATTAATATATCTTCTGGAGTAAATCTTAATTCATTACATATATCACAATCTCTGATTTTATATTCTAAATCTTTAATAGTTTTATCTACAATTTCTTTTTCTATATCATATTCATCAATAGTAAATGATCCATTTATATATGCTTTTCTAATTCTTTCTTGCTTTTGTTGTTGTTCTTTTAATTCTTTAATTAGTTTTTCTTTAGGATTATTTAATTTAGTTTTAATCATAGGAAGTAGTGTTTGATTAACTACTGAATCATATTCTTGTATATCTTCAATAAAGCTATCAAATTCTTTTTCAATATCAGTTTCTTTAATATTGATTTTACAATCATGACAATAATAGTAATAATAAATACTACCATTTTTCTTTCTTGTTGCTTTACCAGCAAGTATTCTATTACAATGGGGACATTTTAATTTTTGTAAGAATAAATAATCTTCATTTCTTTTATAATTTCTAGAGTTCTTTTTCTTTTGTACTTGGCATTCTTCCCATAGTTCTTTACTAATTAATGGTTCAACAACATCTTCATAGTAAGTAGGATTTTTAGTTCTTTTACCATGAATAAAGTCTCCTTTATAAATAGGATTTTCAATTATCTTTAAAATAGTAGAGTCTTTCCAATTAGTTTTACCAAATACTTTTTCTTTATTATATAAATTACTTATTGTTTGATATGAGTTACCTTGATAATATAAATTAAATATTCTTATAACTTGATACTTAGTTGCTTCATCCGGAATTAGTTTTTTATTTTCATGTTTATAACCAAAAGGGGCTTTATGTGGAATATGTCCCTCTTTAATTGCTCCGACCATTCCAAATTTAGTTCTCTCTGAAGTTCTTTCAATTTCATTTTGAGAAACTGATGTAAGTATTCTTGAAATCATTTTTCCATTAGCATTAGTAGTATTAATATCATCATTAGCACAATCTAAATAAGCATCGTTTTCTTCTAAAAATCTTATTATCTTTTCCCAATCAAATACTGAACGAGTAAGTCTATCTAATTTTAATACTACAATAGTATTACATTTTTTATCTCTTATGTCTTGTAATAGTTCTTCAAATCCAGGTCTAGAATTACCAGTTTTAGCCGATATACCAGCATCTTCATATACTTTATATATTTCATAACCTTTATACTCACACATAGCTCTAAGGCGTTTTTCTTGCTCTGGTAAACTAAATCCCTCACGAGCTTGATCTTCAGTAGAAACACGAATGTATATACCTGCAACTTTCTTTTCATTATTCATTAATCAATCACTCCTTTTTACTAAAAAAGAGGAGACAATAGTATTTAATAAAGTCTAAATACTACTGACTCCTCACAAAATTCAATATTATAAATTTTAAATTGTTTATGTTTATATTTCATAGATGTACCTCTCTTTCTAGAAAGTACCTCTTTCATTGGTTATTTATAATATCACTTTTTAAAGATTTGTCAATTTCCTTTAGGAAATAGTAGTATTAGTGAAGTTGATATTATGATAATTATTTAAGTTTATTTATATAATCTTCTAAATCTTTTATTTCAATAGAGTTTGATAGATTATTTATATATAATATTTTAGAATAATTAAATACTAGAAAAGTTATTCCTTTAATAATGACTCTATGTGGTTCAATATAAGATAGATTAGTATGTTCTATATTTCTAATATTTCCAGTAATTATTTTAGGTTTAGTATTACAAAAATCACATATAAACTCAATTTTCTTTTTTAATTCATCATCAAACTCTAATGGTTTACTAACAATATTAATCATAAAATCTGTCCTTTCTTAACACAAAAAAATATCAACTTCATTTAGAAATTGATATCTTCTATATTAAGTTCAAACTATAAAAGTTCGAACAGATTTCCCAATGGAGCGATATAAATTCAAAGTAAGTCAAAATGTTTTCTTTTGATATATTGATTATACAATATTATTTATATTTATTCAATATATTCCATTAACTTACTATAAACTCTCTCTTTTATTTCTCTTAAATCATCCGTATCCATATATTTAATATCTAGATTATCTGGAATTGCTTTATGCGAAATATTCTCCTTGTGAAGATCATTTTTAAATTCATTAATTAAATGATTAATATAGTTTTCCTTTTCTTCATTATTCAGAGGAATGAATTCACATATTAGACTTATTCTTGATTTGAATTCAGGAGACATTTTTTCATCAAATTGATTTTCATTTTTTATGTTGGATGTAAATACAATTATGTACCCATTTAAATCATATTCTCTGCTCATGGAATCTGTAAATTTCCCATCTTCTAACAATTCTAAAAAGAAATTTTTGATTTCTGAATCAGCCTTTTCAAATTCATCACAGATTATTACACCAACATGATTATTCTTTACTTTTTTGCTTAGTTCTCCTCCGTCACAACCAATATATCCAGCAGGACTTCCTATTAGGCTATTTAACGCATCTTGACTAGAATAATTTCCAAAGTTAATTTTTATTATTTTAGCATCTGGATTGATTGTTTTACTTAAGATTCTACCAATTTCAGTTTTACCTAATCCCGGATTGCCCATAATAAACATTGAAAAAATTTTTTTCTTTCCAATCTTATTCATTAGTAAGAATCTATCTAAACTACTTTTTAAATTAATTTTAAAATTAGAATGACCTATTAACCTGTTATCAATTGATGAGAATAAATCTTTTTTTTCATCTTCTGTTAAATCAATTATTTTTCTAACATTATCTAATTCTTTGTGTGGTAGGGATGATTTAGGAAGAATTTTAAACAAATTTGAAATATCTAAATATTCTGAAAAAGTTAATCTTAAGTATTTTTTGACATTTTCAAGTTCATTAACTTCCACAATAATAGTTGTGCTTTCACTCATAATTGAGAAATATTGTTCTAGTAAGTAGATAATATGTTCAGCACCTTTCATACTTTGTAATGTACTTGTAATATCTATTATAATTTTATTTTCATAATTTTTTATTACATTAACACCAGCAAAATTACTTAATATAATATTTTGTTTTTTACACTCTTTTTCTATATCATCAAATTGTTCCAAATTGTAATAATATATTTTATGTCTTAGATTTTTTTTCAAAACTTTTTTACCATCATCTATAGTATATAAGGGGATAGTTTTTTCAAAAATCGAAGGAAAAATATTTAATGCATTGTTAGCATATTGTTCAGATATTATGACTTTAGAAGTATCATCTAATTGTTTCAATCTCAATCTTGTTTGATATACATATCTTGGTTCTTGGCTTAAATAAGCTATTAAATCTGTTATATCAATAATTTTGTATGATCCATCTATTAAAATATTTCCGTTATCTAGTGAATCATAACATTCTATTTTTCCATCATTTTCGTTATAAAAAACATCAAATTCTTGTTTATTTCTATAATAATAAAGACTACTTCTCATTTTTCTCTTTCCTTTTAAAAATATTTATCTTATTTAACAAACTTTTAAACCAAGATTTTTTTTCACGCGTTTGTTGTTCTTTGAATTGAACTTCTTGAATTATAGCAATAATATCAATATAATGATATTCATCTTCATTTGTTTCTGTTTTCTTACTAGTATGTTGTTGTTTACTACTTTTAATTACTTTCGTATCATCATTATCTAAATCTATTTGATTATTTGATAAATAACTAATCATATTACTAGAAATTTTTTCAATTTTATTTTGGCCCTTATAAATTCCAATAAGACTTACTTTACCTAAAAGCAAATCATCTACATTGTAATTATTTTCAAATTCATTATCTATTTCAAACGGTATTTTTATTATTATTTTATTTTTTTTAGAATTGTTATTTCCAATAAGAATATAAGAGTAATCTTTAATTAATGAATTAATAATATTATTAATTTCTATTCCTTCTACTTGTATTCCTTTTAAAGCATCTCTTTTTAAGAGTAACATTTGTTGTAACATTTCTCTATTATAAATTGATAAATCTACGTTATCTACCTTTATTAAATCACCTTCATTACACTTGCTAATATCGACATTATCAATACATCTTTCCTTTATTGCATTTAATAATATAGATTTTGTAGTTTTTACATCAAGGTTTTCTATTATTTTTGAGGAAGAAGAATATTCAGACGAATTATTTTCATCAACTGCTGCTTTAATACGAGCAAGATACATGGAATCTACTTCTAAAGAACCACTAAGTGTAGTATTTAAACTTTTACTTTTTTTCATTCCTTGACTTTTTTCTTTTGATATATTTGTGGTGATAACATTATTTATCATCATAGAGATTTCGTAAACTTTGCTTACATTGAGATAGTATAAATTAAAACATTTATCTAATGATTTTTCTTGCATATGATACCCACTTTCTAAAGAATATTTTGTTCTCTATTATAACACTTTTTAACAAAAAAGTCCTGTTAGTTTAAAATGTTTTTTATGCTAAGTATTGCTAATTGATGTTCTTTTTCGAGAAAATTACTAATTATGTGTTAAAATAATATTAGAAAGTTATACGAGGTGAATTTTATGTCGGCAGAAATAATAAAAAAAATAAACAATTGGATTAATAGTGGTGAATATTTAACTGATATTGATAAATTAAGAACTGATATAATGAAAGAGTCTGCTACTTCAAATAGCGAAGCAACTACTGCATCAATCTTTGAAAGAAATTTATACTATATAATTAAAAGTAGAACTGGAATTACTTTAGATATTCAAAAAGAAGCTTTTTTGGATGGAATTAATCACAAATTTGGTCATTTAACTAATAGAAAAAGTGGTCATGGAAGACTTGATGCTGTTGTTAATAACTTAATAATTGAGTATAAGCATTCCTCTAAACTTAAAACAAAAGATGAATTTTCAATAGCATCTACGCAAGTAAAAGACTATTTAATAGCATTACAAAAAAAGGATAATATAAAATATAATGCTATTCTTACTGATGGTATAAAAATTAGTTATTTTACATTTTCTGATGAGGAAATAAGAAATACTCCTCTAAGTCCAATAAATGTTGATGATATAGATACAATTATAAAAGCAATATTAGCAAATGATACAAAAAGATTTGTACCAGAAAATATTTTGAAAGATTTTTCCGTTGATTTAATTGCACCGTCTATATCAAAAACAGTTGCAAATGTTTTATATAATACATTGAAAAATCAAAAGACTGACAAAACTAACATGCTATTTAAAGAGTGGCAAGCACTTATGCATTTATCTATAGATGATAATGGAAAAGGAAACGATATACAAAAAAGGAGAAAAGATTTGTCACTTATTTTTAATGATAGTATTGATGATACAAATGGAGAATATAATGCTCTATATGCACTTCAAACGACATATGCTATTATTGTAAAATTGATAGCTTGTAAAGTAATTGATAAACTAGAGTACA
This sequence comes from uncultured Bacilli bacterium, assembly GCA_947601485.1. Taxonomy (GTDB): domain Bacteria; phylum Bacillota_I; class Bacilli_A; order RF39; family UBA660; genus SIG200. Next base: position 1,581 of record CANQGF010000046.1, on the reverse strand, counting down.
ATGATTTAACAAAAAATTATTATGATTTATCTTCTATAAGTTCTTCTGAAATGCAAACTTTTTTTGAAATGATGGAAGATGGATATTCTTATAGGAGCAGTAACATTAATAATTTTTTAGAGGGTGATTTCTTTTCTTGGTATTCAGACAAACAACAATGGTCTACAGACTTTTGGAAAGCTGTGTCAGAAATAATTAAATGTATTGATCAATATTCTGCTTTTTCTTTCAATGTATATTATGAACCAATTGATATTTTTAAAGATTTATATATGAGTATTATACCTAAATCAATTAGACATTCAATGGGGGAATATTTCACTCCAAAATGGTTAGCAAATTATGTTGTGGAAGAAGGATTAAAACAACTTTCAAATAATGATACTTGGCGAGGAATTGATCCATGCTGTGGATCAGGTATTTTCTTGATTGAAATGATAAAGAAAATTGTAGGTAATAGAAATATACAATCTTTAACTTATAAACAAAAAGAAAAACTTAAAGACGAAATATTATCTCGTGTATATGGAATAGATATTAATCCGCTTTCTGTTCTATCAGCACGTGTAGGGTATTATTTAGCATTAAAACCTCTTGGAAATTTACACGACATTGATATCCCAGTTTATTTAGGAGATTCCGCAATACTAGCTGAAACAATAAAAATAGATGAAATAGAGTGTTATAAGTACTCAATCAATAATCTAAAAAAACCATTCGATGTAGTTCTTCCAAAGAGATTTGTCGATCTGCCAGAATTTGAATTAATAATGAGTGAATTACAATCTTGTGTCAAAGTTGAATCATCTGAATTACTATTTGATGTCATAACAGACTTATTTGCAGAAAATGAAAAAAATTGTGATAAGTTAATGAATTCAGTAAGAGAAATGTGTAACTCTTTAACATTATTGCATAAAAAAAATTGGGATGGTATTTGGATTAGAATATCTACTAATTTTATGCTAATTGCTAGATTAGCAAAATTTGATCTAATAGTCGGAAATCCACCTTGGGTTAAATGGGAACATTTGCCAGCAGCATATGCAAATAGAATTAAAGAGTTATGTGATGTAAAACATATTTTTTCTGGCGCAGGGCAATATGGTGGAACTCAGTTAAATGTATGTGCTTTAATAGCAAATGTAACTGCAACAAATTGGTTATCATCGAATGGTATTCTTGCTTTCTTAATGCCAGATAGTATTATGTCTCAAAATTCCTATGAGGGCTTTAGAAATTTTTTCTTGGATTATGAAAAAAACGAAAGATTATATTTACAAAAAGTGGATAGATGGTTACCACCATTGAGACCATTTAGGAGTGATAACAAAGTAATTACTCAAGATTTTAACACATACTATTATTCTACCAAAAAAGTAAATTATTTTAATGGAATACCTGTGACTACTATAACTCGTGATTCTAAATATAAAGATGACATTCTAAATCTTTGTAGTAGTTTTGAAGAGGTTAAAAAATATTTGATTTTTAAAAGCAATAAAGCCATTCAGTTATCTCCAAATACTACAGCCTTATCTTACGATTCTGATGAATATGATTTTTTAAAAATAATTGGGC
>CANQGF010000045.1 GCA_947601485.1 uncultured Bacilli bacterium | reverse complement strand
ATCATAGATCAAATGGAAAGAGAAAGAGATGCTGAAATAGTATATCATAATGGATTAAAATATGCCAAAGAAGATGGTGCGCTTGAAGAAAAAATTTCAATGGTTAAAAGTTTATTAGAAGATAAAATTCCTCTAGAAGCTATAGCTAAAGCTGCTAATCTAACTGTAGAAGAAGTACAAAAAATACAAGAATCTTCTTCTCAACAATAAAACATATTTTTATAATAAGTTTAATTAGGCCTTTAAGGCCTTTTCTTTTTGTTGAGAACTAATAACTTTTCAACAAAATTAAACTAAATTTCTATTTAGCAAATTTATAAACGCTTATTGATGGAGCGTTAAATAAACGGAAATTCATATTATCGTAGCCTATGCCATTAGATATAAAAACTTCCATATCATTTAATTTATAATAATCATTTACATATTTTTTAGATCCATTTTTTTTAATAATTCCCCCATAATAAGGAATTTTAATAACGCCACCTAAACTGTGTCCACAGATAATGGTATTAATGTTTTTACTAGTTAAATCATCAGCATAATCGGGTTTATGAGTAATAACTAAATTATAATTGGTATTAGCAGTATCAATTAAATTATCAATATTACTTAAATCAGTTAACCCAATTACGTTGATAGGGGTCTCATCTTCATAAAATAATAATTTATTTTCATTATCTAGTAATTGAAATTCAGCTTCATATAAAATATCTTTATAATTATTTAAATATTCAGAATCATTATCTCCAATAACAGCTAGTTTATATAAAGATGATTTTAATTTTTTTAAAGATGTTTTTAAATAATCATAGTCATCATCTTTATAACTAATACCTTTTTTAAATAAATCACCAGTAAATATTAAAATATCAGCGTCTTCATTATTTATTTTATCAATTACTTTATCGATTGTTTTGGTATTTCCATCATATAAAATATCAGAAAATTGCACAATTTTTAAATTTTTAAAACTTTCCGGTACAGTAGCGTTAATTGTATAACTATTAATATTAAAATAATTTACTTCAATATATTTACCATATAAAAAGATTAAAACGATTAAAAATACTAAAGCTAAAATAACTTTTTTCATGAGTCCCTCCTACAAAAAGATTATCAGTAAACTAATTAAATTATGTAAAGAATGATAAGTGATATTAGTCCAAATATTATCTGTTTTTAAATAAATATAGGAAAAAATACAACCAAGAGAGCCATAAGGAATAAGATATAAAAGTTCATAAATATTTCCATCTAGTAAAGAAGCAATAATATGTAAAAAAGCAAAGATCAAACAACTTAATAAAATGTAGATTACTTTATTGTTAATATGTTTTTTTAAGATGACTCTTGTCATTAATTCTTCAACAATCGGGGCTGTTATTAAAATATTAAATATTGAATAAATAGGATAAGTACTAATTAAATTTTCATTGGCTGCTTCATTTGATGGCATTTTATAAAAGATAGTGATTAAATTAAGACTTATAAACATAATAATAAAACCAATAAGATAAAAGATAATTGTTTCTTTTAAATATTTTTTATAATTTGTTTTATAATCATCCCATTTACTAATAATGGTCTTTCTAAATATAAAAAGAAAAACAATTATTAAAATTAAATCACATAAAATACTACTTAAAGTATAATAAATATTATTTTGAGTATTTTGAAAAATTAAAAGAGAAAAGGCATACACTATAAAATATAAAAGAATAATTCCTAATTCTTCACCTATCCCAATTAAATAATTTTTAATATGATTCATTTATAACACCTAGCATAAATATAACATAACTTAAAAAACTATTCAATGAAAGATATTATATAGTATAATAGTTAAATAAGAGGTTTATATGAATATTAAAATTAGAAATGCAGGTGTTACTTTAGGTATTAATACGATTTTAGAAGAAGTAAACATCGATATATGTGATAAAGATAAAATTGCATTAGTAGGTAGAAATGGAGCAGGAAAAACAACTCTTTTAAAAGCAATTATTAATAATGATTTATTTGAGCCGGGAGTAGGGGATGATAAATTTAGTATTACAACGTTAGGTAAGTTTACTATTGGTTATTTAGAACAAATAGCTTTTAAAAATGAAAATGTTACTTTAATTGATGAAGTAAGAAGTATATTTAGTAATTTAATTAATATGGAAAATAGAATAAATAATTTAGTTGCGGAAATGAATAATCATAATGATAGTAAAATTATTTTAGAATATACAGAGACTTTAGAGAATTTTAAATTACTCGGAGGCTATTCTTATCAAAAAGAATATGAAAGTTTACTTAAAAAATTTGGTTTTACGGAAGAAGAAAAACAAAAGAAAATTAAGGATTTTTCTGGTGGGGAAAAAACTAAAATAGCTTTAATGAAATTACTTTTAACTAAACCTGATTTACTTATTTTAGATGAGCCAACTAATCATTTAGATATAACAACGATTGAAAATTTAGAAAGTTATTTAAAAGACTATCCTAAAACTTTAATAATTGTTTCCCATGATCGTTTATTTCTAGATAATATTGTTAATGTAGTTTATGAAATTGATTATGGTAAAACTTATAAATATATAGGTAATTATTCTAATTATGAAATTGAGAAAGAAAAAAGATATGAAAAAACTTTAAAAGATTATGAATATCAACAAAAAGAAATTAAAAGATTAAAAAGTATATATGAAAGATTTAGATTTAAACCTACTAAAGCAAGTATGGCTTTAAGTAAATTAAAACAAATTGAAAGAATGGATTTAATTGAAAAACCGAGAATAGAAGATACTAAAACTTTTAAAACTAATTTAAAAGAAATTACTAATCCTAGTAAAATAGTTATGAATTTAAAAAATTTAGCCTTTGGCTATGATAATATTTTAGGACAAATTAATTTAGAAGTCATAAGAGGCATGAAAATTGGGATTATTGGAGAAAATGGAATAGGTAAATCAACATTTTTAAAAACAATAGCTAAAAAAATTAGCCCAATAAGTGGAGAAGTGGAATATGGAATTAATTTAAATATTGGTTATTTTGATCAAACTTTAGCTATGCTTGATAATGATAATACGGTTTTAGAAGAATTTAGAAATTATTTACCTAATATTAGTTATGAAGAAGCAAGAAGGGCTTTAGGATCTTTTCTATTTAAAAATGAAGATATAGATAAAAAAATTAATGTCTTAAGTGGTGGAGAAAAAGTAAGATTACAACTTTGTAAAATCTTATATAGTAAACCAAACGTTTTAATCCTTGATGAACCTACTAATCATATGGATATTATAAGTAAAGAACATTTAGAAAATATTTTAAAAGACTATCCTGGTACTTTAATTTTTGTTTCTCATGATCGTTATTTTGTAAAAAAATTAGCTAGTTATCTGTTAGTATTTAATAAAAATAATATTGAATATTATCCTTATGGATATACTGAATATGAAGAAAAAAGAAAAGAAGAAAGAGATAATTTAAGCGTTAAAAAAGATGCTAAAAAGGCAAAAACGATAGTTAATCCTTATAATTTAAATAAAGAAATTAAAAATATTGAAAAAGAAATTACTAATAAAGAGAGTGAGATTAATAATTTAAAAAATGAATTATATCAAAAAGATGTTTATTCTAATTATGAAAAAGTAGCGAAAATAAATAATTTAATTGAAAGTTATAATCAAGAATTAAATGAATTATATGAAAAGTGGGAAAATTTAAGTTCTTTACAAAATTAAAAATATTATTATAATAGTTAACTTGAAATAGGTGAAATTATGTATATAAGTGGAAGCATAAAAAGAAAAGTTTTAAATAATTATCAAGAAAAAGTTAATTCTTTTGATAATGATGGGATGGATTTTGGTGAATTTTATTTAAGTTATGAAGGAGAACTTGTCTATCCTCCCTTTGATGAAGATATTGAAAGAGCCCTTTTTAGAAAACAAGAAAAATATATAGCTGATGGCGAAATAAAAATAGTAAATATTCTAAAAAATTTTAAAAATATTAAATTAGAAAAAGATATTTTATCAAACTTAAAAAATATGGACCGAAAATTTGCTTTTGCTTTATATGAATTATTTTATACTAAAATTACAAGTGGTGATTTTGATAAAGATAGAATTTTAAAAAAATTTTATGATTTTACCGAGTATATAAAAGAAAATAGTAGTAAAATAAATCAAATTGATTTAGAAATTATGATTATGTTATATAATTATGGAATGGATTATAAACTTTCTAGTTTAAGAAAAAGTAGTGATACCATTTATCCTCTTTACTCCGAGTCTTTATATAATTCTTTAGATTATAAGATGCAAAATATTATTAAAATGGGAATGTTTGTGATAAGTAAAAGAGTATCATATTTAAGTAAAACAATTAATCCAGGTGATGAATTTAGTCTGCCAATTTATTTTTTAATTAAAAGCGATGGGATAGCTTATCAATTTTTAGAGGGTGTTTATAATAGAGAACTAACTAATATAGATGATATTTTAGCTTACGCTAAAGAAAAAAATGTGTCAAAAAGTTTAATAAGAAGATTTTAAATATTATTATTTAAGTCTTTTTTTATGTTTTCAATTTCAATATTTAAAGCATTAACCATTTTGACAAGCATAGCCATAGTTTGTTCATTTTCATTTTGGCTATTTCTAGAATTATTGCCATTGACACTGCGTGCTCCGACATTGGGATTGCCTCTTTCTTCTTGAACTTGAGCATAAAAAGCATTGGTACAAAGGATTTGCGCTACTAACATTAGCCAATTACCTAAAGCATTTTGTTCATTAGAGGTGGCATCATCTATCAATAAATAGCCAATGATCTCCGCACTCAAAGTAAAAATTTTAGGAGGAACATTAGGTATAAAGCGCATAAAATTCCTCCTTTATTATAACTTTATGTAAAATTATCTATAAAAAGTTATTAATTGTCATTTCTTTACATATGATTAACTAAAAGTTGAATTTTTGCTTTACAACAAAATTAGCATGTAATATAATCGAAGTAGATAGAGAAAATAATGTCGAATATTGTTATCTATATCGCAGGGGAATAAAAAGAAAGTAGAGTGGACTAGTATGAAAAATTTATCTAAAAAAGAAAGAACATGGGTTATATGCTTGTTATTATTTTTTGCTATAGCTTTAATAGTTGGCATTAAATCAGTTTATGCATATTATGTAAGCGATGCTGTTCCTGGTAAAACAATGTTTGCTGCCTATGTTGGTGACTTTTATGTAGCTAAAGGTGATATTAGTGTTAATGTTTATAAAAAAGTTTCTACTGATGCTTCACTTAATAATGTATATAGAAGAGAAAATGCTATTCCTGCTAGTGGCACCATTTCATCAGTAAGTTGTAAATTAGCAACTTATAATGGTTCAGAACCAACAGATACTGGTAGCCCTATAACATGTGAAAAAGATGGTTCAGGAGCTTGTAGTTATACTTATGCAAATGGTAAAATAACACTAAAGAGTTCTCAACCTGTAAGATGTAAATTCTACTTTAATTAAAAATGATTTAAATTGAACTTTAAAACTACAAATAATACTTGTAGTTTTTTATTTATGTTAAATATTCTCTTTTGTAAATTTATAGTATAATAGAGATAAGGGATGTGATAAAATGATTGAACTTAAAAATGTATTTAAAACATATAAATCTAAAAAAGGCCAAGTGACAAAAGCATTAGATGATGTTTCAATTAAATTTCCAAATAAAGGAATGGTTTTTATTCTGGGCAAAAGTGGCAGTGGTAAATCAACACTTTTAAATATTCTTGGGGGATTAGATAAATATGATGAAGGAGATATGTTAATTCTAAATAAAAGTAGTAAAGATTTTACTATAAAAGATTTAGATTCATATCGTAATACTTATGTTGGTTTTATTTTTCAAGAATTTAATGTTTTAGAAGACTATGATGTTTATGAAAATATTACTTTAGCTTTAAAATTGCAACAAAAAGAAATTGATAATGAAAAAATTGATAATTTATTAGCTAAATTAGGTATTGCTGACTTAAAGCAAAGAAAAGTTAATGAACTATCTGGTGGAGAAAAACAAAGAGTAGCGATTGCCAGAGCGTTAATTAAAGATCCTAAAATAATTTTAGCTGATGAACCAACTGGTAATTTGGATTCTAAAACAAGTAAAGAAGTAATGGATCTTTTAAAACAAATAGCTAAAGATAGATTAGTTATCATCGTATCCCATGATGAAGAAGCCGCTAAAGTATATAGTGATCGTATAATTGAAATTAAAGATGGAAAAATAATCAAAGATACATCTAGGAAAGAAAGTAATAGTAATTCTTCTAAAGATTATCAAACGATTAAATCTAAATTACCATTAAAAGATAGTTTTAAATTAGGAATAGGTAATTTAAAACATAAAAAGGGAAAATTAATTTTAACAATTATTTTAACAATCTTTACTTTAGGCTTTTTAAGTGCCTCTGATACTTTATCATCTTTTAAATATGAAAAATCATTATTAAAAATGTTTAATGAAACAGAAGACGAATTTGTTGAAATTAGCAATAGTGTTATTGTTTCTAGTTCTGATATGGAAGAAAAAATTGCTATGCCTTTAACTGATGAAAAAGAGAATTTAATTGTAAGCAATATGGGTAAAAAAGGTTACACTGTTTATGAATTTTCTGAAGGTGATTATGAAGAAGAAATATTTAATATAATGACAAATAATGGTATTGGGTATGGTAGTAATGGTAAAGTAGAAATTGTTGCTACAGATAATATAAAAGATATTTTAAATGAAGAAATTGTTGGTCATACAAATTTAGAAGCTAATGAAGTTATAATATCAAATTATATAGCCAATAAAATGATTAATAATGGTGTTCAAGTATATGAATTAACAGTAAATAATGAATTTGAAAAGTCACATTTATTTAAACCAACCAATTATGAAGATATTTTAAATAGCGATTATACTTTCTATTTTGGGTCTAAAGGTAAAGTGAAAATTGCTGGTATTATAAATTATGATTTAAGTAAAATAAAGAAAACATTTTCTGATGAGTATACTTCTAATGTTTTAAATAAAATATATGTTAGTCCTCAATTTATCAATAATTTAGAAATAGATAAAAATACTTCTTTAAATAGAAATTATTATTATGAATTAAGCATGGATAAAGAAGAAGATATTGATATTTATGATTTAGGAGTTATAAATGGAGAAGTGGAATATTTTGATGGCTCTAAATGGAATGTTACTAACTCTTTAAATACTAACGAAGTTATCATAAGTATTGATTACTTAACAAGAAATGATCAAAATTATTATAATAATTTAAATGAATATATTAATAGTCATGAAGGAGATTATACTAATTTACAAAAGAAATTTACCGCTAACTATATTAAAAATAAAAATATTATAGGTAAAAAAATCAATTTAAAAGTTTATTATAATTCTTTTAATGAAGTATTAAAAGAAACAATTAAAGATATCACTATTGTAGGAATTAGGTTTGATAATTATTATGACGAATCTAACGTTAATCAAATACATGATATTTATTTTAGCCCTAATTTAGTTAAAGAATATTTAAATGATACTTTTACTAAAATTAGTATTTTATATCCTGTTAAAGATATCAATAATTTAAAAAAATTAGTTAAAGAATATCCTTATGAAAATGAATTGTATCTTAAAACGACATATAGTGAAACTTTATATCAAGAATCATTGGTTTATCAACTATTAAGTAAAATAGCCTTTTATGTAAGTTTAGTATTCTTAATTTTTTCTATTATTTTAATTGCTAATTTTATGTTTAATAGTATTAATTATCTTAAGAAAGAAATAGGTATTTTAAGAGCTTTAGGGGCAAGAAGTACTGATATAATACATATATTTTTATGGGAAGCATTCTTAATATCACTTATTTCTGGCACTATTGCTTCTATATTATTAGTTATTGTTTCTAATCGCCTTAATGCATTTATATTAAGTTACAACATCTTTATTTCAGCACCTTTTATTGTGGGCGTAAGACAATTTTTAGTTATTTATTTAATTGTTTTTGGAGTTACTTATTTTGCTAGTTTATTTCCATTAATTAGAATATCAAAAATGAAACCCATTGATGCTATAACTAATAAATAAATTTAAAAAGATTGCGCTTTTGCAATCTTTTTGACTATATTATTAATTATGCAAAATTTAATAAAAAAACATTGTATAACGAATTAACGTTTGCTATAATGTTAATAGGAATGCTTAATTAGTTTAGGTACTATTCTCCTTTACTTTTTAAAGTGGAAGGAGGTGAAGTTATGAGAAAATCAGAGAAATATCTTTGTACTATCATAATACTCCTTATTATTGTGATTTTAATCATATTAATAAAAATAGTACCAACTGTATAAGTGGTACTAGTCTCAAAATGGAATAGTGCCTAACTCATCATAATTAGGTATTCCTTTTTTATTTTATGCAAGTTTCCTTGACAAATACATAATACCATAAAAATGATTTTTTTACAAGGCATTTTTAAATGGGTGTTAAAGGAAGGAGTACGACAACTTATTTTATTAATTTTTTGTGTTTTTCTTGTTTGTATAAATATTCTTCCATGTGTATTTGTTCTAATTTCTTTATCAAACATATTGTATTAAGAACTAACGTTTGATATAATTTTTGTGGGGAAACTTAATTGTTGAGTGCTTGCCAACTTTCTTTTAGAAAGGAGGCTTGATATTATGAAGAAAAAAGATTTATTAATCTCATTTCTAATACTAATTATCATTTTATTAATAGTCTCTGTAATGATTCTATGTATAAAGAAATAGCACTCAATCTAGCATAGATTAAGTGCTCAACCTATTTAGGTAAGTACTCAACCGGAAAAGTTAAGTATTCCCTTTTTATTTTATGCAAGTTTCCTTGACAAATACATAATACCATAAAAAAAGGATTCTTACAAGGCTCACTAACATATTAACAAGTTTTTTCGGTCTTTTAAATAAAATATGATATAATGAAAATAGATGGTATGTGATGTAATGGATTTATATAATTTAAATATTAATAATAGTAATATTGGAGGATATTTTAGTAGTGAACAAATTAATATGTTAACTATTATCCAATGTCAAACTTATGAAGAATTAATTTCTTTTATTTTTAATTGTGAGCAATTAAAAGATGCTTTTTCAAAAGAAGAATTAAAAAATTTTAATAATATTGATTTTGAACAATTAAAAAGAAAGGTATTTAAAAAATATCAAGATACTTTAGTCCCTCATAATAGTAAAAAAAATGTTATAATAGATAATACACTACATCATGCTGGTATTAATGATGAAGATATTGAAGTAATAAAAAGAGCTTATAATGGTAAAAATAAAGAATCCATTAATTATATTAGAGAATATATAAAAAATAGATACCCCAGTAAATATATAGAAATTTTTCAACATGTTCATAGATTTATTTCTACTGAACGCGATCAAAATAAAATGCCTAATTTGTACGATGAATTGGTATTACTTAATGAAAGATTAGATTCATTTAATACTTTATTAGTTGGTTCTGGTAAACCTGAAGTTGTTATAAATGAATTTTTTAATGAAGATGCTGAAGAACGGTTTGATTATTATTTTGCTAGAAATGATTTGGATTTTGCATTTAAAAATAACAAGCATATAAGATTTCATTCCCTTTTAACTAAAGGTGCAGCAGAAAACTTATTTGTGGGAAAATCAAAAGAAGAAATAATCAAAATATTGACTAATTATGTTAAAAGTACCATAGATTTTGTAAATGAATATAATAAATCCCATAAATTAAGTGATGGTACACCAGTTATTAACGCTATTGATTTGTTTAATGAAATAGTTAGTTTTGATAAAAATAGTCAAGGATTATATGATAATATATGGGAAAGCAATTATGGAATAACAATTAGTGATATATGTAATATATTTGAATACGCTAAAAATCATAAACCTGAAGGGGTTAGTTATTTATATAATGAGCCATTTTTAGAAGATAGTGAGAGAAGAAAAAAAGTTTTTGAAGTGCTACAATCAATAAATACCACGTCAAATGGATTAATCGATACTTTAGGTTCACAAATGCATATAACATTTAGAACAGGTGATGAACAAATACAACAATGTTTTAGGGATTTTAAAATTTTGCAAGACACGCAAAATATGAATATTCAAATAACTGAATTTGACTTATCATTAGGTGAAATGGAAGTTTTAAAAACGATTGGAGATAATCCACAAGTATCCTATGATGAAGTTTATTTAATGAAAAAGGATAAAATAAATAATATATCATCTATAATAAATGATTCAGGTGTTAGATTAGATGGAGTGTCATATTGGTCTTTAACAGATAATATTGATTGTAATTTAGAAAGAGTTAGAACTAATCTTTTGAATAAAGGAATTATAAGTGATATTAGTCAAGTTCCAACTGCTTGTGGTGGTTTGATTCCAACTTCATTACAATATACAAATTTGTATAATAATACTAATTCTTTAATATGAAAATTTTAATTTATGATATTATTTTTAAAATTAATATTAAATTTTATTTTTAGTAATTTTTTGGAATTTTTAAATTAAAAGCCTAACTCAAATAGATTGAATTAGGTGCTATATAAATTATTAGTTATGCAAGTTTTGTTACTAGGTACATAATACTTGCTTTTTTAGAGTTGTTTTTAAATTTTTTTTAAGACGTTTTGGTTCTCTAATTCATTATGTTTTTCCACAATCATACCAGCAAGTAATATTAAATTATAACTTCCTTCTATTGAAATAGTCTCTTCATCTTCAACATTATCTTTTATACTAATAATTTTAATTTCACTAGTTATATTAGAGTTTGTACTTTTTCCTTTTGGCATAAAATATACATAACCAATCGTTACTCTTTTGTTATTTTCTAAAGAAATTTTTTGACCTATTTTTTTAGTTTCCTCTAATTCATCTTCAAAAAAGAAATCAGAGCCATCTAACAATATAAAGTCACAGTCTTTAGGAATGTCTTAATTGACACCAGTAAGCATTATGTGCCATAAGCATCAAATCGGTATTTATTCCACTTTCTAATCTCTTTATAAAATGATTTTCTAAATTCAACCACCATCACCAACCAGTATTATAACATGTTTTCGGTTAAATTGTTAAAAATTTTGATATCAATCAGCAAAAAAGAGTAAATTTTAAAAAAATTCTTCGCAAAGATGATTTGATATAATAAATACAAGGTGTTGTATTAAT
>CANQGF010000044.1 GCA_947601485.1 uncultured Bacilli bacterium | reverse complement strand
CTATCAAAAAAGATAGAAAAATTGTTCTTTGAAAATAGTAATTAATAAAAAAAGACATGATGAAAACAAGTTAAAATAAATAATTTTTTAACTTAAGAATAAATATCAGAATATTTATAACCAAGTTTGATGATTTCAATCCATTTATTAGGCATATTGGAAATATTTTTAAGTTCATCAAGTTGAACGGGAGTATTCCAATTTAAAGCTTTATTAGGTCTTAAGAAGTTGTTAAAAGTAGCAAATAAAATCATATAGGAATTGGCATTATCAAGAGAAGAAAAACCACCTTTGGGACGATAATAATATTTTAAAGTACGATTAAAACGTTCAATAATTTGCTTTTGAGAACGATATTCTTTAGAAACATCATCTTGATTTGTAAGTCCAATAACCTGATAAAGTTTAAAAGGAAGACCATTTTGAGACCAATACTGAACGGCAACGTTATAAATAGGATTACCATCAGAGATAACTTTTAGAGAATCAGGTAAAGTATCATATTTGATTAAGGTAGAATAAGCGGCTTTGATAGAAGATAAAGAATCCCGTTTATCGTAGACTCGGTAAGAAGTAACAATTTTCTTGATAGCATCAAACCAAAAGAAAACATAATTAGTTTTACCAAGAATTTTGATGTAAGTTTCATCAGCAGCAATAGTATCCGACAAAACATAAGGATAAAACTCTAAAACAGGATGAACGATGGAAGAAGCAGCTTTGCAATAGTTTTCAACAGTTTTATAAGAAATATAAACTTCATGAACATCTTGCAAAATAGAAGCAGTTTGTCTATAAGATAAACCATAATTGACATGGTAAGTAAGGCAAAGCCCAATGATGTACTGAGAACTATAAGCACGAGATAGATCAATAGGAGATTTAATAAACTCACGATAATCTTTTCGAAGAGTAGGGAGATTAATATTAAATTTACGGTAAATGTATCTTAATTTAATTTTTTCAGGATGTTGTTTGTAAAGTTTTAAATCATGAGAATTTAAAGAGTTTTTATTTTTAATGTAAAAAGGACAATTATCATTTTTACAACGATAAACATCAAAATCGTCACGATGATGATAAAGATCAAGTTGATATTTACAATAAGGACATTTAAGAATAACATCTTTCTCTTTGTTAGGATTAGTAGAAAAGATAAAAGAACAACTTTACATTCAAATTGATTGCCTTTACCAGTGTTATCATAAAGATAGTCTTTAGGAGCACCACAACAAGGACATTTAACATCAATAGAAATATATTTATTATTTCTACGCTTAATAGGTTTAATGTTATTATCTTTAACAAGTTGTTTCCAGTCTTTATGTTCAATTTTAACAAAAGGTTCAATAATAGCAGGATCATCAACATTGAATAAACGATATTTAACGTTCTGAGGTTTATCATCAAGAGGCTTAATTTCATCAACTTTAATAAATTTGGAAAGAAAAATAATAATTTTCCAAATAAATTTATTAATACTATTTAAAAATTTAATGATTATTGATATAATTTTAGACATGATTGATACCTCGTTTCTATTATTTGACGATAATCATTATACAGGTATCAATCATTTTTTTGATAGATAAAAATAGCAATTTCTATATAAAAATTACTTCAAAAAAGAGGGGGTAAAGAAAAATATATAGAATTTATAGATAAATAAAGGAAAAAACAGGTAGTTTGTATACAAACTATGCACACTACCAATATCGTTTTTAGGGGGATATATGAAAACTATTGAAAAAGAATTTGTTAATCAGTTAAAAGAATTATTAGATGAAAGTGTTTATAATGAACAAAATAATTATTTTGTTAATCGCCTTATTGATATTTTTAATAATACAAATATGGAAAGTATAAATCTTATAAATTTAAAAGATTTTAGTATTTTATTAGATTATTTTAACTATGAAGGTTATAATCGAGGTTTGTTAATTATTAAAGTATTGATTAATAATTTTCAAATAATTGATAGTAAACCATATTCTAAAATTAATTTTCATAAATATCATGATATTTATGAAAAAAGAAATATCAGTTTTGAACAATTTATTATTGATGTTAGAAATATAATTAATAGTAAAGATTTAAAATTAGATAAGTATCGATATGATATATATAAAATGTTACAAACTGAAGAAAATGATCGTTTAAATAAAGTAAAGAATGCTAAAGAAATTAAAAAGGCTTATGAAAATTTTGAGTTTGATAAAATCATTAATTACTTAGTATCAATTAATTTAAATGAAAAAGATATTATAGGAACAAAACTTTATTTAAATACTTTAAAAGATAAAAAAACTTCAATAGAAAAAAATATTTCTATGGATTTAAAAATTAAACCTATTAAATTAGGATATACTAATAAAGAAATTAAAGATATGGATAAAGAATTAAATAATATATTAACTGCTATAAATGAAAAAGATATCAAAATAACTTATCAAGATTATCTTAAATATGTAAAATACGTTTTAATTTTAGAAAAAGAAAATAAATCTTGTGATGCTGATATAGAAAGATTATATGAGGCTTTAAATGTAAATAAAGAATTGTATTCATTTTTGAAATTAAAATCTCAGTCTATGTTACAAACTAATAAAGCCATTGATATTGAAAATACTATTCAAGATATAAATGATGTAGAAAGTATTCTTGCTTCTTGTGATGAAAAAGATCAAGAAGATTTTAAAATATTATTAAATAGTTTATATGAAAATTTATATTATTTAAATTCTTATAATCATAATTATGAAAAGACATTAAATTTAGGATAAATAGTTCTACCTAGTAAATTATTTTTAGTTATGATATAATACAAAAGAGTTGATAAAAATGAAAAAAATTATTTTTACCATTATTATTTTATTATGTTGTTTTAATGTTATAAATATTAAGGCTATTACAGTCAACGAAGAATATCGTTTATTTGATGAATATCAAGGTGGAAGTACCGAAGATATTTATCAAGATGGATATGTTAGTGAAACTGATAGTGATGATGATTTTAATTGTAAAACTATTTTTCTTAAATCTAATGGACAGCCAACTGAATTTAAAAAATTATTAGATGGAATTTTTGGTATTATGCAAATTTTAGCGCCCGTAATTGCTATTGTTTTAACAATTATTGATTATATAAAATCTTTATCAACCGTTGATACTAAAAAAGTTAATATAAGAACTATTAAAAGAATTGTTATTGCGGTCCTTATTGTCTTTTTACCATTATTATTAGATTTATTGTTCCATCTTTTTGGTTTATATGATTTATCAACTTGTGGAGTAGGGAGGTAAAAAAAATGCTAAAAAATATTTTAACCGGAGACCGTCCAACTGGTAAATTACATATTGGTCATTATGTTGGTTCATTAAGTAGTCGTTTAAAATTACAAGAAAAAGGCGATTATGATGATTTTTTTATTATGATTGCTGATGCTCAAGCATTAACTGATAATGCTGATAATCCTAAAAAAATTAGAGAAAATATTTTAAATGTTGCAATTGATTATTTATCTGTTGGAATAGACCCTCAAAAAGTTCATATTTTTGTTCAATCAGAAGTTAGTGAATTAACCGAATTAACTTTTTACTATTCTAATTTAGTTACTGTCTCAAGATTAGGACGTAATCCAACTGTTAAACAAGAAATTAAAACTAGAAATTTTGAAGAAAGTATTCCCGTAGGTTTTTTTACTTATCCAATTAGTCAAGCAGCCGACATCACAGCATTTAAAGCAAGTATAGTCCCAGTTGGGGATGATCAATTACCAATGATTGAACAAACTAGAGAAATTGTTAGAACCTTTAATCGTATTTATGGTGAAGTATTAGTTGAACCAAAAGAATTATTACCTGCTAATGAAGCCTGTTTAAGATTACCTGGTATTGATGGAAATGCCAAAATGAGTAAAAGTCTAGGTAATTGTATTTATTTAAGTGATAGTTATGAACAATTAAAAAGTAAAGTAATGGGAATGTATACTGATCCTTTACATATTAAAGTTGAAGATCCTGGTCATATAAAAGGTAATACGGTATTTACTTATTTAGATGCTTTTTCAACTGATGAAGATTTTGCTAAATATTATCCTGAATATCGAAATTTAGATGAACTTAAAAAAGCCTATCAAAAAGGCGGGGTAGGCGATGTTAAAATTAAAAAATTTCTATTACAAATTTTAGATAATTTTTTAAGTCCAATAAGAGAGAAAAGAAAATATTATGAAGAACATCTTGATGAAGTATATAATATATTAAAAGAAGGTACAATGTATGCCGAAAGTATTGCTAAACAAACTTTAAAAGATGCTAAAAATGCTATGATGTTAAATTATTTTGATGATGAGCAATTACTTAAAGATTTTAACCAAAAGTAACCTTTCTTTTGCGTATCTTAACCTGTGTAGGATACAGTAATTTGATTAATGAAGCAAGTTTTTGAAAACTTGTTTTTATTAACATGTATAAATAATCTTTATCATATGAAAAGTATTCACTAATATCTTCTATCGTATAAATAACTAAAGAATTAATTCCTAAAAGTTTATCTAAAACATTTATTTCTTCAGAAGTTAAATTAGCGTAAGTAAATAATTCTTTTATTAAACTATTAGAAAAATTCTTAAAATAATTTATAGTTTGACGAATCGAACGAGTTTTAAAATAATAATATAATTCATTAATTGGTATTTCGGTTAATTTAGTAATTTTAGGCTTATTAAATTCTTCTTTAGCAATTTGAATTTTTTTTAAAGAATTTTTAATATTTGCTTCAACATTTTGTCTAGTACATTTATTTTTAGCGCATATAATTTTAACTGGAAGTTCATAATAATAGTAATCCTGTAATATTTCAAAATCTTTTTTAGTTAACTTAGCATATTTAATAATATCTTTAAGAACTAAAGTATCTAAAATTTTATCTTCATTAATCAGATTATTTTCCTGAGCATTAGCAAAAGTTTCTATTGGTGTATCTAAACTACAAACTAATTTTTCACTATTAATAATTGTATCAATTTTATCTAATGACATATTTAATTCTTTAGATAGTTCTTCATTTGTTGGAGTTCGACCTAAAGCAATTGTTAATTTATTTAAAGCCTTTTTATATTTTAATTGTTCAAAGTGCATCTCATAAGATACATTAATAGTTCTTGAATTTCTAGCAATTGCAAGACTAATTTTTTGTTTTATCCAAAATGATGCATAAGTTGAAAAAGCCTTATTTAAAGTATAATCATATTTTTGAATAGCCTCCATTAAACCAATATTTCCTTCTTGAATTAAATCCATAAAAGAAAACGTTCCTCTATTTTTGATAAATTTTTTAGCAATAAAAGGAACTAATCTTAAATTATGATTAAAAATTGTTTCATAATCAGCCTTTTTAAACAATTCAGTAATTTCTTCCTTAGATAATACGGGATATTGATTTATATATTCAAAATATGCTTCAAGATAATTATCAACAATTAAATCATCATTAATATCATGCATAAATATCCCTTCCTTTAGATAACTATTTATTATAAATTATTTTTAGCAAAATACAAGTTAAATTAATAGAAAAAAGACCCTAGTCTTTTATTCGTTAGTTTCTAAATGATTAAAGAACATACCTATGTCAATTAATCCACATAAGCCTATTAAAATATAAATTATTTTTACAATAATAGAGCCTTCTTCAAATAACATTGTTACAAGATTAAAATCAAATAATCCAATTAATCCCCAGTTTAAAGCACCTAAGACTGTAAAAAATAAACAAATCTTATAAATAATTTCCATAAACACTCTCCTTACTAAGAGTAGTATGACCAATATTTTTTTATTTTATACATTCATATTTTAAATATTTATAAATATAGTTAATTAGAAAAGGAAAGTGGTTTAATGAAAAAAGTTTTAATCTTATTTTTAGTAGTGGCTTTATTACTTACTGGATGTGGGAAAAAGAATCCGAAAAATATTATAAATGATTTTGCTAATAAAGTTAATAATACTAAAAGTTATAGTTTAAAAGGAAATATGGAAATATATGATGATGAAGAAACATTTACTTATAGTATTGAAGCCGATTATATGAAAGATAATTTTTATAAAGTAGTAATGGTAAATCAAACTAATAATCATGAACAAGTATTACTTAAAAATAAAGATGCCGTTTATGTTATAACACCTAGTTTAAATAAAAGTTTTAAATTTCAAAGTGAATGGCCTGATAATTCTAGTCAAAGTTATTTATTAAAATCAATAACTAATGATTTAAAGAATGATCAAAATAGTAGTTTAGAAGAAATAGATAATGATTATGTTATAAAGTCTAGTGTTAATTATCCTAATAATCCAGAATTAAAGTATCAAAAAGTTACTTTAGATAAAGATGGTAATTTAAAGAAGAATGAAGTTTATGATGAAAAAGATGCTTTAAAGATGAGAGTTGATTTCACTTCAATTGATTATAATTCCTCTTTAAGTGAAGATGATTTTAAATTAGAAGAATATATTAAAGAAGAACTGAAAGAAGAAGAAAAAGAAACTAAAAAAGAAGATTCTTCTAAAACTAAAGAAACATGCATTGAAAGTACTTGTAAAGAAGAAAAGGCTAATTGTGAAGGAGATAGTTGTGATAAAGAAACGGGCTTATTAGAAAATATTATGTATCCATTATATATACCTAGTAATACTTACTTATCAACATCTGATAAAGTAAATACCGATAATGGTAATCGAGTAATTTTAACCTTTGGTGGTGAAAAAAACTTTGTATTAGTTGAAGAAAAAGCGAGTGTAGCAGAAGAATTTGAAATAATCCCAGTGTATGGTGACCCATTAATTGTAAGTGATACTTATGGTGCTTTAGGGGCTAATAGTCTAACTTGGACAAAAGATAATATAAGTTATTATTTAGCAGGTAATGAGTTAACTACTAATGAATTAATATCAATAGGAAAAAGTATAAGAGGAGAAGATATAACTGTTAGTAAAGAAAAATAATCTTCTCTTTTCTTTTTCGTTATGTTAGAATAGGCATTAGAAAAGAGGAAAATTATGATAGAACCTGAAATAGTTGATAGAAATCGTGATCAAATAACTGTTGATAAAAATAATATAGTATTTAATAGTCCAAAATTATTTCTTCATTATCAGAAAAATAATAATGGTAATTTTAATGTAGTTTATACTAAAAATCATATTGGGGCTAAATCATATAATAACAATAAAATATGGGTATTATTAAATCCAGAAAAAGATACTATTTATAATGTTGTAAATAAACAAAAATTAGAATTAGATGCAATAGTAGATCTTTATGAAGTAAAAAATAAGCAAAAAAAAGATTCATATTTATGTATAGTAAATGAAATATTATGTGAAAATGGAATAGTTGATACATTAGGTATAGTTATTAATCCTAATACTTTAGAACCTCTTTTTGTTTATAGTGCTAATGTTAATTTAATTTTACCGGTTATAACTTCTAATGAATCTAAAAAATTATTTAAATGTCCTGTATCAGTTAATTTTCGTTTAAAATATACAATTGAAAAAGTTATAGCAAATCAGATAAAAGAAAATAAATCTTCTAAAGAACGTTATGCAATGCTAGAAAAAGTAATTAAAAAACAAAGTGACAGAGTATAATTTTTAAAATTAATCTAAAAAATTGAATTGATTTTTAATTATAAAGAAAGGATTTTATAACTATGGAAAATTTTAATGTTGGAAATCCAACAAAAGAAAATATTGAATATGCTTTTAAGAATTTAATATTCTATGTTACTGGGTCCACTAAATTAAATATTTATAAAAATAAAAAGAATGATTTTGAAAAAGTATTAGTTGAAATTAATGAAATATTAGCTTTGTATTTAAATAATGAAAATCTAATTTCAATAGAAGAACAAAAATTACAAAATATCAAATTTGATTTAATAGATTTAGATATTGAAACTAAATCTTTGAAATCTTATTTTGCCCAATGGGCTTTACAATGGTTTGAGGCTATTATGTCTTTAAGAATATCAGAAATTAAATTAAGAGGCGTTGATAATGGAAGATAGAGATAAATATGGAAATTATGTTAATGAAAAGGGTGTAACTATAAAAATAAATACTGATAAAAATGGAAATGATCATATTAGTTTTTATGGTAGTGATGTTGATAAACCACACGATGCTGCACATATTAATGTAAATTATGATAAAGGAACTTGGGACTCTGTTACACATGGACCAGATAAAAGTGATACTAATCCTGGTTCGGGAGGTTGTTATTTAACTTCTGCTTGCATGAAATATTTGAAAGAAAAATTTGATGATAATTGTTATGAATTAAAAGTATTAAGGTGGTTTAGGGATAACTTTATATCAAAAAAAGATATAGACCATTATTATAAAGTTGCTCCAATTATTGTTGAAACTATTGATAAGACAGAAAATGCTATGTTATTTATAGATATATTTATGACAATATAGTAGATTATAGTATTAAACAAATAGAACAAAAAAATTATGATATGGCATATAGTAGATATAAAAATAGTGTTTTATTATTAGAAGAAAAATTTGCAAAGCCTGTTTTACAACAAGAATTTATAAAAACATTAAAAAGAACGTTATAAAATGCTAGAAAAAGTAATTAAAAAACAAAGTAGGTGAGTTGCAATTCCTACTTGTTTTTTGTATAATTAAATTGGTGATTTTAATGCAAAAAGGAAAATATAATTATCAAACTGAAGAACAAAAAGAAATGCAAAAATTTTTTATCGTTTTAGTAATATTAGTATTAATTATTTTAGGAGTATATTTAATTAGTAAAATATTAATTAAGCCTGATATTAAAGAATATGAATATACTACTGGTGAAATTAATAATGATGCTATTAGTGTTGGAACTTTATTTAGTAAAAAAGATAGTTCATATTATGTGTTAGCCTATGATTTTAATGGTAGTAATGCTAGTAATTATAAAAATTATGCTTCATATTATACTAATTTTAGTACTAAAGGAATTAAAGTTTATTATTTAGATTTAAGTACAGCATTTAATAAACCTTATTATGTAAGTGAAAATAGTAATCCTAAAGCAACTAAAATAAATGATTTAAAAATGTTAGATGGAACATTACTTTTAATTAAAAATAAGAAAATTAGTAAATATGTTGAAGGTATAGATGCTATTTCTAATGAATTAAAAGTTGATATTATTACAAAATAAAGTGAATTATATTTGTTAAAAAACATAAACTATTATAGATTATGTTTTTCTTTTACTTGTAAGTGTCAATAAATTAAAGAAATCTTTAAAAATAAGGGAAAATTTGTTATATTATAAGCAAGGTGGGTGTTTTGCTTTGAAAAAGTTTATCATTAATGGTGGAAAAACCTTATCTGGAACAATACACGTGTCTGGTGCTAAGAATAGTGCAGTAGCGCTTTTACCAGCAGCCATTTTATGTGATGAAGTAGTAAATATATATAATGTGCCCAATATTTCAGATACTTATGCTTTAATTGATATTTTAAAATTATTAAATGTTCAAACTGAATATAAAAATGATGAAATAATGATTGATCCTAGAAATTTAGAAAATAGATTAATTGATGAAGAATTATGTTCTAAATTAAGAGGTTCATATTATTTTATGGGGGCTTTACTAGGTAAAAATAAAAAAGTTGAAATAGCCTTTCCTGGTGGATGTGATTTTGGGGAACGAAAAATAGATTTACACTTTAAAGGATTTGAAAGTTTAGGGGCTAAGATAGAAACTAAAGATAATTATTTTTTAATTACGGCTGAGAAACTTAGTGGTGCTGAAATATATCTAGATTTTGCTAGTGTAGGAGCAACTATCAATATCATGCTTGCATCCGTTAAGGCAGATGGTGTAACAATTATCAATAATGCGGCTAAAGAACCTGAAATTGTTAATGTTGCAACTTTTTTAAATAATATGGGGGCTAAAATAACTGGTGCAGGAACTAGTTGTATTAAAATAATAGGAGTAAAAAAACTTCATCATGCTATTATTGAAGTTATACCTGATCGAATTGAGGCTGGAACCTATTTAATTTTAGGGGCTTTATTAGGTAAAAATTTTATTGTTGATAATTTAATTGAAGAACATTTAAAAGCCTTATTAAGTAAATTAAAAGATATGGGAGTTAATATTTTAAGAGTAAAAAATGGTTTAGAAGTTAATTGTAAACCAAGTTATAAACCTATTAATATTAAAACTTTACCATATCCTGGTTTTCCAACTGATCTTGCCCAACCAATGACTGCCTTACTTACTCAATGTTGGGGGACAAGTTTTATTGAAGAAACTATCTATGCTAGTCGAATGGGACATGTATCAGAATTAAATAAAATGAATGCTAAAATTAAAATAAATGGTAGTACAACAATTATTACTGGTCAAACTAAATTAAATGGGGCTAATATTAAAGCAACAGATTTAAGAGCAGGAGCCTCCCTAATATTAGCCGCCTTAGATGCTAGTGGAAAAACAGTTCTTAAAAATGCCGAGTATATATTAAGAGGATATTCTGATATTGTTTTAAAATTACAAGGTGTTGGGGCTGATATTGAAATAATTGAAGAAGCATAATAAGATAAAAATAATGGCATAAAATTAAATAGGTGATGTTATGAAAAAACAAATCATCTTAACTATTTTATGCGGCTTTTTTTTAGCATTTTTAATTTATAAAATAACTTATCATGAAGAAATGAATTTTTTATCTTTAGGAGATGGACTTTCTCTAGGAATAACAGCATATAATGTTAAAGGCTATAGTTATAATGATTATTTAAAAGATTATTTTGAAGATACTACTATTTTAAGAGAATATATTAGTGATTTTGCAAATGTTGATGAAACTACTAAAAGTTTATTAAATAAAATCATTAATAATGATTCTTTAATGGAAAGTAATATTACTATTCAACAAGCAATTAGTAAATCTAAAATAATAACTATAAGTTTAGGAATGGATGAATTAAATAATCTTAAAGTTTTAAAAAGTAAAAATATAAATGATTATTTAAATAATATGGAAAAAATTATTAAATTGATTAGAAATATAAATAAAAATAATCAAATTATTATAACTAGTTTATATGAAACTTCTAAATTAAATAAAGAAAAAATAACTAAAATAAATAATGAATTAAAAAGTATTTCTAATAAATATCATCTTATTTTTATCGATATTTCTGATGTAGTATTACATAAAGAATTTTATATGCTATCAGATAACTATTATTTAAATTATAAAGGACATCAATATATATTTTTAAGAATAAAAGATAATTTATAATGCATAGTAAAAATAATAAAAATATGTTAGTATTTATATAGTAGAAAGAAGGCTATATAAGTGAAAGAGAAAAATAAAAAAATAATATATATAGTAATGATAATAGTAATATTAATAATAATAACTCTAGGAGTAAGTTATGCATTGTGGATAATAACCAAAGAACAAACAGGAGAAAATGTAGTAGGAACAACATGTTTAAAT
>CANQGF010000043.1 GCA_947601485.1 uncultured Bacilli bacterium | reverse complement strand
GGATTAGCTCAGCTGGCTAGAGCACCTGCCCTGCACGCAGGGGGTCGCGGGTTCGAATCCCACATCCTCCACCAAATGACATTTAAACCTCGTATTTACGAGGTTTTTTCATTCTTACAATTTTGATTTTACATATATTTTTTATAATAGTTTATACTAATAATGTTATTTATATTTGATTGACAGTAATATTTTTAAATAATATTGCTGATTTTAAAAATGCGTAGTATTATAAAAATAGGGTAGTGATTTAGATGGCTAAAAATACTAAAAATGCTAAAAAAACAAAAAGCAATAATAAAAATTATAAATCAAGTAGTAAATCAACAACTACTAAAAAAGTTGATAACGTTAACAATGATAAAAATAAAATAATTAATGACACCTCAACTGAAAAAACACCTGGAATGAAAATATTAATTTTTTTAGGTGTTGTCATTTCATGTGCAGTTATCTTATATTTAATGAATTATTTCTTTGTTCAAAAAAGTTATATCAAAATTAATATTTCTACCGATAAAAGAATGGATTACATTTCTGTAAATAATGTAGAAAAGGCAATAGTTACCCAAAAATATGTAAGTGATTTAAATTATACCATGCGTTATGATGTTGATACTTTTAAGGTTATTAAATATAAAAATCAAGATATATTTAAATATTTAAAAGCTGAAAAGATACTAGTAAGTGTTGAAGAGGGGAATAAGCCCCAAGGTTGTAGTGTTACCTATAAAGAGAATTATACTAGTTGTGAAGTAAATGTAGATGCTCGTACTAAAATATATTATTTTACAAAAAACAATTTAACTTTTAAAGTTACGGTTAAAACTCCAGAAAACAACAATTATAATGAAGATTTAAAACAACGAATAAACTTTATGTTAGATTCATTTACAATCGAGAAATAATTAAAAAAAGGTTTGGGATATAATTATGAATTCTAATTTTTTAAGTGTTACTTTTTGGTTTAATATTATTGAAGTTGAGGAAAAATTTATTGAAATATTTCGTTCAAATTTAAAAGATGAATTTTCAGAATTTAAATTTTTTGAAGAAAATAGTCATGACTATTATAAGCCTAAATTAACCGCTTTTAATACAAAGACTCATAATAATTTAACTTTTTCTCCAATCAATTTACAATATAATATGGAAACAGTGAACATTGATAAATTTTATGATAATGTTTTAAAACTATATGATATTTTAAGTGATAATGGCATCAAAGTCATGCATTCTGCAATCTATGCTCATAATGAAATTTTAAAAGATGATGCATTAAATGAAATTGCTCAAAAAACAATTACTTCTTCTTTAAAAACTAAAGATTTAGTTGACCTTAATTTGAAGTTTGGTAAAAATTATGACGATGCTTTTTATAAAATAATTTCTATAATGAACAAAAAACAATTAGAAATTCCTCGAGTTTTTGATGAATTTCATAGAGAAGTACCAGTTCCTTTAATTCCTTGGAATAAAAGCATTGAAAAAAGTGAAGTTATTGATATTTCTTATGAAATAAATGACAAATTATCTTTCGATACTGCTAGTAATTATTATACGGAAAGTGCTTATCTAAATAAAATGTTATATATTTTAAAAAATGATATGGCTGATGATATAAATAAACTAATTTATGAGGGCAAGTTTTAAACTTCCCTTATTTTTATAATTTGCTTAAAATGAATTTCTCTATTATTTATATATAATTTTCTATTTTCATAATCAAAATAATTTATTTTACCAATTAAACTTTTAATTTCTCCATCATAATAATAATCAATTTTAATCTTTAATTTTAAATAAAAAGAATTTTTAATTTTATCTTCTAAAACCATTAATTGATCTTCAGAAAGAGTAGGAAATTTAATTCTTTCTTTTTCTTTTTGCTTATTAATATCTTCAATAACTTCTTGAGCATTGAAGCAGGAATTAAAAGGTTGCCATTTAATGATACCACGATCCATCATTCAAAATGACCTCCTATCTTTTTATTTCTTTCAATAGCGGTAGAATCTTTAAGAAGGCTAGTAGCTTTAATTAAACTATTTTTACCATATTTTGTTTTTATTTCATCGATTGTTTTACCAATATTACTAGTATTTTTGTTTTCTTCTTCATTTTCAAATAAATTAAGTTGTTTACTTTCCTTTTTTTCTAAAGCCGCACAAGTAACAGTTACTTTTCTAATAGGTAGATATCCATAAAATTTATCGAAAATAATTAAACAATATTTTAATATTTCACTACTATTATCAGTAGCAACATCAAGTTTCATAGTGTGATAAAAACCATTATCAATTTCTTTTGAGTATCCAATACCAAGTCCTATACATTTTGTCATTTTATTATTTTCTCTCAATCTTGCTGTACATACATCTACCATTTCTGAAATAATTATTTTAATATTATTTTCATTATAATCTTTAAACAAAACTTGGGAATGACTATACGACTCTGATTTAGCTATTTTTTTATAATCTTTAATAATGCTTAAATCGATGCCATTAGCATGATTCCATAATTCTTGGCCCATAATTCCAAATTGATCTTTCAATTTTAAAACATCATATTTAGCTAAATCACGAACAGAGTAAATCCCCATTTTATTTAAATTTCGTTCCATGTTTTTGCCAATGCCCCACATTTCTGAAAGGGGAGAAATCAGCCATAATTTGGTTTCTACATCATCATAAGTCCATTTGGCTATATTATCTTTAGTATGCTTGGCTTCGATATCCATTGATATTTTAGCTAAAAGCATATTAGGACCAATCCCACAAGTAGCAGTAAGATGAGTTTTGCGATAAACTGTATTCATAATTTCTTTAGCTAGTTCATAATCATTCATCTTATACATTTTTAAATAATTAGTGACATCTAAAAAACATTCATCAATAGAATAAATATGCAAATCTTCTTCACTGACAAAATCAAGATATATACTAATTACTTCTTTGCTTTTAGCTATATACAAACTCATTCTTGGATTAACCATTTCATACTGAATATTTTTAGGTATTTCAAAAATTCTCCCTCTTGACTTAACTCCTTTTTTCTTTAAATAAGGGGTAACGGCCAAAGTAATTGCACCACTACCTTGTTTTTTATTAGCCACTATTAAAGGGTAGTTAAAAGGATCAAGTCCTCTTTCAACACATTCACATGAAGCAAAAAAACTTTTTAAATCTATACATAAAATATTTCTTTTAGGATACATAGTTATCACCGCCAATTCAAACATTTGTTTACAAATCAAGTATATAATAAATTGATACTTTGTTCAAGTACCATCTTTTGGCAACTTTTATCTTGTTAAAACATCAATAACCGATTATACTTTAGATATGAAGAAATTATTATTAAAATTAATTGATATATATCAACATACTCCTCTTTTTAGTCATAGCAAATGTAAATATTATCCTACATGTTCTAATTATGCTAAAGAAGCTATTATTAAATATGGAAGTATAAAGGGTAGTTTTTTAGCTATCAAAAGAATTATAAAATGTAATCCCTTTAGTAAAGGTGGAGTGGATTTAGTGCCTTAATTTTTAACATGACATCTAAATATTTAATCCTTAATATTTTTTGTAAATAATATTCAATTCAAAAAGTTTAATGATTTTGGCTTCCTTTTTGAATTTTTTGGTTGACAATCAGTTTTGGAAAGTTTATTATAAACGTTAAAGGTTAAGTATTGTCATTGGAAAGGATTGATAGAAATGGCTGGTACAAGTAATAATTTTAGAGATATTGAGATAGACAAAGTAATGATTGCGAACTGGCAAGCGGAAAGTTTAAGTAAGATGTCTACTGCCCATGCTGGGTTTGTTCGTAAATATGCTGAAATAGCACAACGTAAAGAGGATTTAGAAACTATTCAAAATCGTAATGACGCTATTAAATATAAAGAAAATCAAGTTTATAAAATGCTAACTGATATTAGTAATTTTATTGTAGATTGTTATGAATCAGGAATAGAAATAGATTTTGATGAAAATGTTTTAGATTACTCTCAATTCTCTTTAACTAATTTAAGAGTATTAATTTTAAACTATTTTGAATTTTTAAGATCTGCAAATTTAAATAATATGAGTGAAAAAGAATTTGAAGCATATCGCGAAAATAATTTTATTGCTAAAATGCCACCATTTTTAACTTATATGAGTGACGTATTATTTCCTAAAGAAGTTTATATTGAAGAAGAACATGAACCTGGAAAATTTATGATAACTAAAAATATGCAACTTAGTGGATCTCTTAAAGAAACTATCAAAGATGATAGCAACTTTAAATTTGTTGACAAAGTACCTTATTTTAAATTTACAAATGAAAAAATTTATGGTCCAGAAATATATTTTAACTTTTCTTTAATCAAGAAATCAGAAAATAGCAGACAAATTAAACTAAATGATCTAAAAAGTTTGACTTTAAATCCTTTTGAATTTGATAATATCTTCTTCGCACGTTATCAATGTTCTATGTGGGTTACGGTTTTCAGAAATTGGAGTAATAATCGTCAAAAAGAAGGCTTTTCTTTTTGGAATCCATTAAGTATTGATTATCATACTAAAGCTTCTAATTATGTGGATTCTTGTAATAATGATAAGATGACTTTATATAATACTTGGTTTGACACCTCAGAAAAATATTCATCTTATAAAAAAATAAAATATACTTACACGGCATCTGATGATGCAGATAAAGAAGTTTTAAAAGCTACTTTCGAAGAAACTAATCCTTCCTACCGCTTTACAATCCCAGGAGATGTTATTAGAACAGTATACGAGCCTTTTCCTAGTAGTGTGTTTGATGCTCCTGTTTTATATGGTAATTTTAAAATTGCACTAAATGGTATGTGGATTATAGATAGACTTTATGAAATGGCTATCGGAGAGTATGACTCAATTTGTCAAAATGAAGATATCTATATTCAAGAATACCTAACATATTTAGATGATTTAATTAATAAATATAATGTCCTTTATAATAACCTCCAATTAGCAAGAGTAAAGGAAGTTAAGCAAAGATCATTACAAAGAAAAAATTAATCTTATTGCAAAGCATTCTTAAAAGTGTTAAAATAAGTTCGTAAAACGTTGATAAGAAACACGATTATTAGATAGTTTTAAGTAGAGAATTGATGGTTGGTGAAAATCAATTAAAACCCTAATAATTACTATTCTTTGAGTGAGTTAATAAACTCCGGTTAAGGCCGTTATCAGAATTTAAGTTAAATAAAAGGATGGTACCGTGTATTCTATATACTCCTTGGTATAGTCCTTTTTTTATTGGAAAGGAAGATTTTTATGACTATTTATCAATTTAAGCAATCAGCTATTAAATTATCAGATGATATTAATATTTATTTTGATCCATTTAAAATAGAAAAAGAATATCATGATGCTGATTATATTTTTATTACTCATGATCATTACGACCATTATGATGAAGCATCAATTAAAAATGTAATGAATAATAATACTAAAATTATTGTTCCTAAAATTTTAGAAGAGAGAATTAAAGAAATAACTAATAATTTTTTCATAGTAGAGCCTAGCAAAGAATATACGTTAGATAATTTAAAGTTTACAACTATTCCCGCTTATAACATCAATAAAAATTTTCATCCCAAAGAAAAAGGCTATGTTGGCTACAATTTAGAATATAAGAATACCTTATATTATATTATGGGTGATACTGATGTAACCGAAGAAAGTAAGAAGGTTAAATGCGATTTTTGTTTTATTCCGATTGGTGGAGTTTATACCATGGATTATAAGGAAGCTGCAGAATACATAAATTATCTAAAACCAGCAAAGGTTAACCCTATTCATTATGGTAGTATTGTAGGAGATCCATCTTTAGGAGAAAAATTCAAAGAATTAGTTACAGAAAGTCATGTTTTAATATAAAGGAGGAAAAAAATAATGATAAATATTAAAGAAGATGAACATTTAAATCGCCTTAATCATAGTTGTGCGCATTTACTTGCCCAAGCTGTAAAGCATTTATATCCGGATGCTAAATTTTGGGTAGGACCTGTTATTGAAGATGGGTTTTACTATGATATTGATTTAGGTGATAAAGTTATTACGGAAGAAGATATTCCTGTAATTGAAAAAGAAATGAAAAAGATTGCCAAAGATGGTAAAAGAATTGTAAGAAGAGAAATTTCTAAAAGTGAAGCTTTAGAAATGTTTAAAGATGATCCATATAAATTAGATTTAATTGATCGCATGGATGAAAGCGAAACTATTATTTCTTGTTATACTCAAGGAGATTTTACTGATCTTTGTCGTGGACCTCACGTTGAATCAGTTAAAGAATTAAAACATTTTAAATTAACCAAATTTAGCGGGGCATATTGGAAGGGCGATGCCAATAATAAAATGCTTCAAAGAATTTATGGCGTTTGCTTTGATACAGAAGAAGATTTAAATAATTATTTACAAGAATTAGAAGATGCTAAAGCTCGTGATCATCGTAAAATAGGTAAAGATTTAGATATTTTTATGACTTCTGATTTAGTGGGGAAAGGTTTACCAATCTATCTTCCTAATGGCTATATTATTTGGGAAGAATTAGAAAACTACATTAAAGGTAAAGAAAAAAAATTAGGATATAAGCATGTTTTAACACCACCTTTAGGTAATGTTGAGTTATATAAAACTTCAGGGCATTGGGATCATTATAAAGAAAATATGTTTCCCAAAATGGAAGTTGAAGGGGAAGAATTTGTTTTAAGACCAATGAATTGTCCACATCATATGATGGTTTATGCTAATTCTATCCATTCATATAAAGATTTACCAATAAGAATTGGTGAAGTAGCAAGGGATTGTCGTTTTGAAGCAAGTGGGGCTTTAAAGGGAATTGAAAGAGTTAGAACTTTTTGCCAAAATGATGCTCATATTTTTGTAACACCTGAACAAATTGAAGATGAGTTTAAAGAAGTTGTTAATTTGATTTTAGAGGTTTATAAAGAGCTAAATATTACAAATTATCGTTTTGAATTATCTTTAAGGGATCCCGAAGATAAAGTAAAATACTATCCTGATGATGAAATGTGGGATAAAGCTGAAACTAAATTAAGAATGGTTTTAGATGATATTGGCATTTCTTATGTTGAAAAGATTGGTGAAGCAGCCTTTTATGGGCCAAAATTAGATGTTCAAGTAAAACCAGCGGTTGGTAATGAATATACTTTGTCTACTTGTCAGTTAGATTTCTGCCTTCCTCAAAAATTTAATTTAACTTATGTGGATAAAGACGGTGTTAAAAAGACTCCAGTAGTGTTACATCGAGCAGTTTTTGGTAGTATCGATCGCTTTATGGCTTATTATCTTGAAGAAACTAAAGGAAACCTACCTTTATGGCTTTCTCCAGTTCAAGTAAATATTATTCCTGTTAATAATGAATATCACCTAGATTATTGTAAAGATTTAATGAATAAATTAGATAGTTACCGTGTAAATTTAGATGATAGTGATGAAAAATTAAGTTATAAAATGCGTGAAAGTTCCGTAAGAAAAATACCTGTCACAGTTATTATAGGTCAAAAAGAGGTAGATAATAACACTATTAGTTATCGTTTACTTGGTAGTAATGATACAACCACTGTTACAAAAAATGAATTTATCAAATATTTAAATGATAGAATTCAAGCGAAAGACTAGAATTTATTTCTAGTTTTTTTCTTGACTTATCAATTAAAAAGATATATATTATAATTCCATAAAAAAGGGATGAATATAAATGATTGATCGTTATTTAAAAGATAAAGAAGTAACTATTCATGATGATTTTAGAGGTACTTTTAGTGTTCCATATCAAGATAGTATTGGAGAAATAGTCAATATTGATAATGATATTGAATTATTAAATATGGCTTTAAAAGAAGTCGAAGATTATAGTTTTTTGACTTCTGATTTTATTAAT
The DNA here is from genome assembly GCA_947601485.1 of uncultured Bacilli bacterium. Classification (GTDB taxonomy): domain Bacteria; phylum Bacillota_I; class Bacilli_A; order RF39; family UBA660; genus SIG200. The sequence goes on along the minus strand of CANQGF010000043.1, from coordinate 3,806 downwards.
ATTCTAAAAGATTTAATCTGTATTTTTTCTGGTATTTTATTGTCTATTTTATTAAAGCTTAATAATTTTCTATTTTTGGCCAATCTATCATCTATTATTGGTATTGTTTTAGGAACTTTATGTGCTTATAAATCTAAAACGGAAAAAGAGAAAAAAATTGAAGGCTTAAATTTACAAAGAAATTATATTTTAGATGAAATAAAAATGAAAAAAATCCAAAAAGCTATTTTAGAAAGAAATAGAAGTAAAGCTAATTTTTTAAAAGAAGAAGTAATTGTTCTAGACACTATTGCGAAGAAAAAAGCACTATTACAAAATAATTTAGAGTTATTAATGAATTATAAAATGAATCAAGCATACTTTTTAAAAAATTTTGATAAACACACTTTAGGAAACATAGTAGATAGTGAAGAAGACAAAAAATTTATTCAAGAAGTAATTATTAAAGAAATGAGAAGATAAGATTCTTCATTTATTTTTAAGAATAATATGTTAAAATATTATTTTGATTAAGAAGGCAGGGAATTAAAATGGTACAATTTGATCAAGCAATAGTTTATAAATCTACTTTAGATAAAATAAATCAAAAGATTGCTAATTTTGAAAGTATTAATTTAGATATGGTGGAGTTTAAAAAAGCAAGAGATAGTATTATCAAAGATTTAGAAAGCGAAAATGTTAGTGTCTATCAATATTCTCAAAAAGGGACTGGTTTAAAACAAAAAGATTTTTTTAGTCAAAACTATTTAAAAGCAGTAAAAAATTTAGAAAACTTATATAGTGATTTAGCTAGTTATGATGTATATTATAATGCAGCATCTATTTTCAAATTACTAAAATTATTTATCAGCAATGAAACCAAAACCGATGAGGATTTTACGAAAGTAAGAAATATTTTAATAACAACTTTAAGAAATTTATTAATGTCCGATTCACTTGATTACAAAGTAGAAGGCCCCGTTATAGAAGACTTATGTGATATGACATATGAATTTATTAAAGAAGAAATAATCAATTTTGGTAAAAGCGAAACATTAGAAAAAATAAAAGGTTTTGATTATTACAATAATTTTTTAAGTGCTAGAGTAGCTAGAGAAATAAATACTTTAGATGCAAGTAATCCTAAATACGCTAAGGCTTTTAAAATTAAAAATGAATTAGATGTAAATGGTGATGTTAATTATGCCAATAGTGATTTAATCAGTGCTATTACAACATCATATATTACATTGGATAAAAAATTAGATATTTTAAATAATTTAACCCAAAAAATAGAAGAGTATAATAAAAAATTAGAAAACTTACAAAAAGATTGGAAAGACCAAAAATCTAATTTAAAAGCCATCAATGATATTTATTATGGTAGTAAAGATAATTTATTTAAAAAAGCTCGTTTAGTTGCAACTTCAATTGTTTTAGCAACTACACTTTTCATAAGTGCTAATATTTTAGCTAAAAAATTATCTAAGACTACGACTTATGCCAATACAACAACTTTATATAGTCCCAATTTAGAAGAAGAATATACTTTTTCAAAGGAATATGCCACAAATACTGAAAATAAAGTTATTTTACATGAATATACACCTTATGAATATGATATAGATGATGATGATTATATCCGCTACGATAAACAATATGACTTAAGTAATATAGGAGAAGATTTAACTTTTGAAGAATACTTAAATTTAGATTTGAAAACTTTAGGAATTAAGTGCAGTACTAAAAAAGAATTTAAAGATAAGTCTGAAAAAGCTGATAGTTATGAAGAACCATATAAAGTCATCGAAAAACTAACTGTGGATTTAAATGATTTAAAAATAGAAGATGACTATCATGATACGGTAATATGGTTTAATATTTTTGCAAGTTTTATTTATATATTATATAGAATAATTATTTGCTTTCCTAAATATTATGATGATGATACAAGCATTGGCGAAGACATTTGGCTATGTTTAAAAGATGATGGCGAAAATGTTAAAGAAATTATTGATGAATTAGGAGTCATTAAAAATACTAAAATGTCTCGTAAAAAATATGAAGAAGCACTTAAAAGATTAACCCAAGAAATGAGTGAAATATGTGAAAGATGTAGTGAAGATATTCAAAAATATGAAAGCATATTTGAATATAGTGATGTTCTTAAAGATGACAGATTTACTGAATTTAGTTATAATATGAGTATGCTTAATGATGTCAAAGATAAAATTGCTTCAGCAAGAAAATTAATAAAAGAGAATAGATTATAAAAATCTTGACAATTCATATATTATAGTGTTAAGATATTGGTGTTGTTAAAAAGGAAAGCGATTTATATCCACCTGATTACCATAGTAATGGGTTAAAAGCCGAGAATAAAATATTATTTAATTAAGGTTTTTAAGTGGGTATAAATATACTCACTTTTTAATTTTGTTGGAGGTGCTTTATATAGCAAAAACAGATGAGCTACCTATAAATAATCAAATTAGAGTAGCAGAACTTATGGTAATTGGTCCCAATGGTGAGAAAATGGGTGTCAAAAAATTGGAAGACGCTCTTACCCTTGCAAATTATGCAGGACTAGATCTTGTTTTAATGAGTGAAAACAGTACACCAGCTGTGGCAAAAATAATGGATTATAATAAATATCGTTATGAAAAGCAAAAAAAATTAAAAGAAGCTCAAAAGAAACAAAGAGAAAGTAATAAAGAAGTTAAAGAATATCGTCTATCAGTTAGAATCGATGTTCATGACTTTGAAACAAGAGTGAAAAATGCTAATGAATATTTGCAAAAAGGTCATAAGATTAAGGCTTTTATTCGCTTTAAAGGTCGGGAAATGGCCCATACTGATTTAGGACGTGATGTCTTAATGAAATTTGCTGATAGTCTTAGTGAATTTGGCCAAATTGAAATGGAACCAAAATTAGAGGGCAGACAAATGTCTTTGTTAATAGCACCTAAAAAATAGAAGTAGAAGGAGAAGATTTTAATGGGAAAACAAAAAACACATAAAGCCAGCAGCAAAGTATTTAAAGTCAAGAAAAATGGTACCCTTACTTATAAAAAGGGCAATGGCAACCATAAAACAAGTAAAGATTCTTCAAAGGCAGTACGTCAAAGAAGAAATAAAGGCGTTTTAGCGAAAGGAGAAGCTAGCAGATTAAAATCTGTTATCTAGTGAGGGGGAAGAGAAATTATGGCAAGAGTTAAAGGCGGAAACGTATCAAAAAATAGAAGACGTAAAGTTTTAAAACAAGCAAAAGGTTATTTTGGCAGTAAACATAGATTATATAAAACTGCTCAAGAACAAGTTTTCCATAGTGGTGAATATGCATATCGTGACAGAAGACAAAATAAAAGAAACTTCCGTAAATTATGGATTACAAGAATTAATGCTGCTTGTAGATTAAATAATATCAGCTATTCTAAATTTATTGATGGATTAAATAAAGCTGGTATTACTATTAATCGTAAAATGTTATCTGAAATAGCAATTAACGATTCTAAATCTTTTACAGAACTTGTTAAAGTAGCTAATGATGCTTTAGAAGGTAAAATAGCTGTTCCAGCAAAAGAAACTAAAACAGAAGCTCCAAAAGCTAAAGAAGTAAAAGAAACTAAAGAAGTTAAAAAAGAAGATTTAAGTACTAAAACTTTAACTGAATTAAAAGCAATGGCTAAAGAAGCAGGTATTAAAGGTTATAGTACTATGAAAAAAGAAGAATTACTAGAGAATTTAAAATGAAGTGTACCCAATGAAGTAGACAAAGAAAAAAAAGAGAATGGTAACTTCAATAGAAATAATATAAACTGATATTC
>CANQGF010000042.1 GCA_947601485.1 uncultured Bacilli bacterium | reverse complement strand
TTGACTTTATGCCCTTTTTTCCTTATAATAAAGTATATCTTGAGTTTAGTCAGGGGTAAGTCGTTTTCACTCCAAAACCGAATGTCGTGAGTTCAAGTCTTGCTACCCCTGCCAGAACAGATGTTCGCTACTTAGCGATTAATCATATATTATCTAGTATTTTACTAGATTTTTTTATTGTAGCATTTTTGCGATTTACATAGCAATTTTGCTTAAAAAATCGCTAATTTATAGACTAAGTGCAAGGGATTTAATTCGCAGGACAAAAATTAGTTAAATTTTTGTTTTGTCTTGTACATAAGACAAATTTTTTGCTTTGAAAATCCATATTGACAAAATTTTAAAAAATGATATATTAATAACTATCTTTTGTTAAATGGGGGGTTACTATGAAAATATATAGAGTGGTTCCAAATGGTTTTGCTATTAGAGGATGGCTTAATAATGAAAGAGCTTGTTCTGAAGAAATCTATTACTCAATGGGTTATGCTAATGTTCCAAGAAAAACACCACATAAATTCAATAATTTAGGATGTGAAGGTAAAATAGGAAAATATTTTTTCTTATTTGTTGAAGATGCCGTAGCTATAGGTAATAGTTTTCTAAGTAGTTTTCATCATTTAAGTGGTAGCACTTGTACAATCCTTGAATATGATGTTCCAGAAGATTTAATTTTCAAACATATTGGCTATGGGGATTATAAAAATGGTGTATTACCTTTGGATTTAGTTGAAACTTTTATTGAAAAAGATGATCTAGGAGATAATGTAATAAAATCTTATGATATTGCTGATATAGAAAAAGAAAAACATTTTTTACAAGCATTTGAAAGATTTTTAAAATTAATGGTAAACTATGATAGTTATTTAGAAGATGATATATTTTTTTATCTTAATCATTTTTGGATAAGAGATTTATCCAAAGTATTAAATAATAGGGATGAATATAAAAGTTCATTACTTAAAACTCCTTTATTTTGTGCTTTATTAGATGATTTTTGTGAATTAATTCCGTGTCGTTTTATAACCAATAAATTTTTATTAGCAAATGATGAATATCTATTCTTGCATCCAAATGGCGAATATTTAGGTATCGATCTTGATTATTCAAAAGAACAACGCGAGTTTAAAAAAGAATTTATCAATAGTCTTGATAATCCTATAGATAAAGAAAATATTAGAAGATTATTAAAAGAAAAAAAGTATATATAATAGACAAAGAAGGTTAAAACATGATAGAAGATAATGAATTAAAAGAAAAAGTAGAAGAAAAAAAGGAATTAGTAAATACTAAATTAGACAAAATTTTATTAAAACATCATGACTTAATTTTTAGATTAATAAGTATAATTATTGATTTTTCTATTGCTTTAAATATTTGTTCAATAATAATGTTATCTAAAAAAGATAAAGAAGTTAGTGAAGAAATCAGATATGAAGATATTTTTTATATAACTAATGCACCTAAAGATTACTCTATTAATGATGATGATTTAATTACTATGGATATTAGAAATACAACTAGATTACTTTCAAATTTAAAACTAGAAGATTTAGATATTGAAAAAAATGAAAGAGAACACTTTATTCCAACGACTTTTGAAGAAGATGGTATTACTTATAAAGGAAACATTGATGTTTATACTTATTATGAACAAAATAATTTAGACATCTATTCTCTCATTTTACTTATGAATATTACAAGTCAAAATATTTATCAATATTATAGTGCAATAGAATATTTTTCTAATGATGCTTTATATAACTATTTTAATGCTCAAAGTGAAGAAGAAAAAAATAATATTAACCAAGTTTTTGGTATGTATAAGAAATTGCAAAATGATAATATAACTTTAGAAGAAAAACAAGATTTAAAGTCTCAAATGTTAATAGAGATATTTAGAATTAGTATTAAAAATTTAATTAATTATGCAAATAGCAATCAAGATTTTAAGCTTTATTCTAATATATTTTTATATAATTATATAATTAGTGTATTATTTAATAATGTATCATTAAATGAAGAATCTTTAGAGCAAATTCAAAAAATAGAAGATGGCTATATTAATTACTTATCAAGACGTTATCATTTTGAGGAGAATCAAATAAGTAAAGGACTAAAAACAGAACGTTTAGAATACGAATTACTTGAATTAAGTTCAATTTTAACTTATGGAAAATATGCTCCATATGATTATAGTGGAAAAAGTGATAATATTGAATTTTTAAGGAATTTAGTAAACGAGTTTCCTTTAATTAAAACAATCGGTTATATCCATAGTTATGATTTAAAATGTCTTACCTTAGCTAACTTAAAAAGTTTTAAAACATTAGAACGTTAATTAAAATTAGTTAAAGACTTCTAAAATTTTAAAATGAATTAAAATTACTTTATCATCATCTTTTAAATCATCATTCTTAATGCATAAGTGTTTAATTTCTTTATATAATTTTACTTCTTCATGAGTAAATTCTACAAAAAGTTTAAAATTATCTTCTTTATCTACAATAAGTGCCTGATATTCTTTAGGTTTAAATTTTTCATGTCCTTTATATTCCGGATACCAATCTATCACTCTAAAATCTCTTTCACCATTCATTACTTTTTCTAAAGCATAATCATTAAAACTATATATCAAAGCATTCTCATATTTAGAATGTTTTTTATTTTGATATCTACTTATAGGATTTTTGAATGTTTTTAGATCTTTCATCCCAATAAATAATAAATATTTTTGGACTCTTCTTAAATATTCAAGTTCTTGTTTGCTATAAAATTGTTCTTCATCTTTGGATATTGAAAATGATTCTGGAGAAAGATAAAGAGCCTTTACAACATCTTCAAAAGAATGAGCATGATTATGACCAATTACATATTTTTGAACATATTTGCCTTTTTCATTTTTACATGCTCTTATATGTCTATTTGTAAAAGAGTAATAAAATCCAGTAAAAGCAATATCCCCTAAAGCATCGACAAGACTTGAATTAACATTTAATTCATTTTTAGCTTCTTCGACATTATACCAAGATTTACCATTATAAAAGTAAACATATTCTTGTACTTGTCTTTCTTCATCCCAAAAATAAGTAGGAAGATTATTTTTTTTAAATTTGTCATATCTCTTAATAAATTTTTTATATTCATTTTCATTCATTACTTAAAATACTCCTTATCTAAATTAATAATATCATTATTATATAAAAATATAATTTAATATTCAATGTAATTAAATTAGTTTTTTTATATAACCGTGCTATAATAATAATGGTGAAGTTAGATGGAAAGAACAAATCCAGATATTAAAAAAGGTCTTAATGATAAAGAAGTCTTAAATTATATGAATAAAGGTCTTGTTTATAAAGACACCACTATTCCTACCAAAAGTTTTGGCTTAATAATTTTAAGCAATATCTTTACTCTTTTTAATTTATTAAATTTATTTTTAGCTTTATTAATTTATTTAGTTGGTTCTTATAAAAATTTATTATTTCTAGGGGTAGTTATTACTAATACTATTATTAGTATTATTCAAGAGACAAGAGCTAAAATAGCAGTTGATAAATTAAAATTAACATCTACTTTAAAAGCTAATGTTAGAAGAAATGGTATAGATATAGAAATACCTATTAATAAGATTGTTTTAGATGATATTATTTTATTTAGTTTAGGTAATCAAGTAATAGTAGATTCCATTATATTAGATGGTTTTGTTGAAGTTAATGAATCTTTTATAACTGGGGAAGAAGATACCGTTTTAAAAAAACAAGGTGATATGCTTTATTCAGGAAGCTTTATTGTCAGTGGAAATTGTACTGCTAAAGTTGAGCATGTTGGAAGTGATAATTATTCTTCTAAAATATCTTATGAAGCTAAATATATTAAAAAAGTTAATTCGGTTATTTTGGATTCTTTAAATAAAATTATTAAAATATTATCAATTATTATTCTTCCTTTAGGATGTTTACTATTTTTTAATCAACATGTTATGTTAGATGTTCCGATAAATACCGCGATTGTCCATACAGTGGCAGCACTTATTTCAATGATCCCAGAGGGACTTGTTTTACTTACAAGTACCGTTCTTGCCGTAAGTGTTATAAGACTTGCTAAAAGAAAAGTATTAGTTAAACAATTATATTCTATTGAAACACTAGCAAGAGTTGATACGATATGCTTTGATAAAACAGGGACTTTAACTGAAGGAATAATGGAAGTTAAAGATATAATTTCTTTAAATAAAAGATATGATATTAATAAAATTATGACTGATATTTGTAATGTATCAAAAACAAATAATGCGACGATGAAAGCTTTAAAAAAATATTTTCATGGAACCAGTGATAATGAAGTTAAAGAAGTAATTCCATTCTCTTCTGAACGAAAATATAGTGAAATTACTTTTAAAGATGGTAATACTTATCGTCTTGGGGCTCCGGAAGTATTACTTAATAAAGAAACACCAACAGAATATGAAGAGTACAGGACTTTAGTTTTAGTTAAAGTTACTAAAAAAGTAATACCGATTGGTTATATTCTTTTACTTGATAAACTACGAAGTGATGCTTCAAAAACTATTAAATATTTTCAAGAACAAGGTGTTGATATTAAAATAATTTCTGGTGATAATCCTAAAATGATTGTTAAACTTTTAAAAAGATTAAATATTAATATAAATAAATATGTTGATTGTTCTAAAATAGATGATAATGATTTACAAGAATTAGTCTTAAATAATGCTATTTTTGGACGAGTTAGTCCTTTTCAAAAAAGAGAAATCATTAAAATTTTAAAAAGAAATAATCATACGGTAGCTTTTGTTGGAGATGGTGTTAATGATGTTTTAGCTTTAAAAGAAGCTGATTGTAGTATTGCTCTTGCATGTGGTAGTGAAGCCTCTTTTAATATCTCTGATTTAGTATTACTTGATTCTAAATTTTCATCAGTACCTAAAGTAGTCAAAGAAGGTAGAAGAACCATTCACAATATTGAAAGATCAGCTAGTCTTTTTATCGTTAAAACCGGTTATGCTGTTTTAATTACTCTTCTTTTTATGATTTTACCTCTTCAATATCCTTTTATTCCTATTCAAATGTCATTAACTGGTTCCCTTACTATAGGTATTCCTTCATTTATTTTAGCTCTTGAACCAAATGAAGAAATTATTAAAGGTAATTTTTTAACTAATATTTTTAAAAAAGCATTGCCAACTTCTCTTATTATAGTTATTAATCTTTTAATAATTAGTATGTTACCCTTAAGTATAGATGAAGCCTCTACTTTATCAGTTTTAATGGTTGGCTTTATTGGTTTTGCCCATATCTATAGAATCTGTAAACCATTAAAACAATATCAAATTATCATGTTAACTATTTTAATTATTATCTTTTTAACAAGTGTTATTGGTTTAAAAGAATTATTTTCTTTAGCAATTATTGATTTAAAATTATTAATTTTGACCATAATTCTTTTAGGTACTTGTGTACTTGAGTTTCGTATTATTGACTTAATTCAAAATAAAGGAAATTAAAGCAAAACATAGGAAAATGAAAAGAAAAAGTTGAAAAACGTATTAAATTAAAGTACAATTTATTATAGGGAGGAAAAAATGAAGAAAGTTTTATGTTTAGTATTATTAATGTTTTCTGTTTGTTTATTAACAGGATGTGGTAATAACAATGAAGAGGCAGTAGAACCAATTAATATTTACTTATTTAGAGGTAGTGGTTGTCATTTTTGTTTTGACTTCTTAACTTATGTCCATGATACTTTATTACCAGAATATGGTGATAAAATTAATGTTATATCTTATGAAGTTTGGTATGATCAATCTAATTCTGAACTTGCTACTAAAGTAAAAGATTTCCTTAAGAGTAATTCAACGGGTGTACCTTTCATCATTATTGGGGACAAATATTTTAATGGTTATGTTGAATCTTGGAATGAAGACATAAAGAAAGCCATTGATGATTTATATGAAACTAAAGAAGAAGAACGTTATGATGTTTTAGAAGAAATGAAAAAAGCTGATGAAACATTAGACTTAACTAAGTATACAACAATGGAACTTGAAGATGTCTTTAAACAAGAACAAGTTGGTATAAAAGAAATTGAAATTAAAACTATTACTGCTACATTAATAAATCTTGGTATTACAACTGTTGCTGTAATAATCATTTTAGTAGTAGGACACTTCAATAAAAAAGCTATATTAACTGAAATAAGTAGTTTAAAACAAAAAACTAAAGAAACAGAATAATACTTATAAAAGCCACGTAAAATACGTGGTTTTTATTTGGATATTTAAGTAAATATTTAAATTGACATTGACTTTTAAAAATATAATATATACAATTTAATTAACAAGAAAGGTTAGAAAAAATGATTAATAATTTAAAAAAAGATAAAGAATTAGCATTATTTCTTAAGGTATTGGCCTATGTATGATCTTATAATAATTGGGGCTGGTCCTGCAGGACTTACAAGCGCTATCTATGCTTTAAGAGCAAATAAAAAAGTTTTAATATTAGAAGCTAAAAATTATGGTGGTCAAATTATTGATGCCAATCTTATTGAAAATTACCCAGGGATTCCTAAAATTAGTGGTTTTGACTTTGCTACAAATTTATATAATCAAGTTAAAGATTTGGGTGGCATTATAAAATTAGAAAAAGTTATTAAAGTTAGTGAAGATAAAATTGTTACTACTAAAGAAAATGAATATCAAGCTAAAGCTATTATTATTTCTACAGGAGTAGATAAAAGAAAATTAAATCTTCCTAAAGAAGATGAATTAATAGGTAAAGGAATATCTTATTGTGCTACCTGTGATGGCAATTTTTATCGAAATAAAATAGTAGCTGTAGTTGGTGGTGGTAACACGGCTTTAGAAGATGCTTTATACTTATCTAATATTTCAACAAAAGTTTATTTAATTCATAGAAGAGATAGTTTTAAAGGTGATGATAAAACTTTAGAATTATTAAAAAATAAAGATAATGTAGAATTTATATTAAAATCTTCTGTAATAGAAATACTTGGTAACGAAAAATTAGATGGAATTAAAATTAAAAATGAACAAGAAGAAAAAGAAATTACAGTTGATGGTTTATTTATTGCGATTGGGCAAGAACCTAAAAATGAAATATTTAAAAATATAGTTGCATTAGATGACCAAGGGTACATTGAATCAAATGATGGTGTACATACTAAAACTAAAGGCATTTATGTTGCTGGTGATGCTAGATGCAAAGAAATAAGACAACTTACAACTGCTGTAAGTGATGGATGTGTTGCGGCCATGACAGCAATAAAAGAAATGGAAGGTAAATAATGGTAAAAGAAATTAATAAAAATGAATTTGATGAAGTAATAAAAAATGGTTTAGTGGTAATTGATTGCTATGCCCCTTGGTGTGGACCTTGTAAAATGTTATCACCAATTATTGATGAATTAGCTTTAGAATTAAACAATGTTAATTTTTATAAATTAAATGTTGACAATAATGCAGAAATTGCCACTAAATATGGAATTATGTCTATTCCAACTATTCTAATATTTGAAGAAAACGAATTAAAAAATAAATTAGTTGGTTTTAGAAGTAAAGAAGAATTAAAAGATATTATTAAATAAATGCAACTTTTAATATAAGGATTACTAATGAATAATGATGAATTAATAAACATTTTAAAAGATGGTAATATTGCTATTATTCCAACCGATACAACTTATGGTATTATTTGTGATGCAACTAATGAAGAAGCTGTAAAAAAAGTTTTTTTAGCTAAAAAAAGAGATTTTAATAAACCGTTAATTATATTAGCTAGTAATATTGAGATGGTTTACAAATACACTAAAGAAATATCACCTTTAGAAGAAGAAATAATAAAAAATTTTTGGCCTGGTCCTTTAACTATTCTACTTAAGAAAAATAATTTAATTAGTGATTTAATTACTGCTAATTCACCTTTAGTAGGAATTAGAATACCTTTGAATAAAGATTTACAAGAACTAATAGAAAGTTTAAATAAACCTATTGTAGCCACTAGTGCTAATATATCTGGTGAAGGAGTGATAACAGATGTTACCAAAATTAGTAAGGAATTAAGGCAAAAAATACCTTATATTGTAAAGGGTAACAAAATTAGTTCTATTCCTTCCACACTAATTAAAGTAAATGATAACAAACAAATAGTTATTTTACGAGAAGGTATAATGGCTTCCCAAATTAAAGAAAAATTTAAAGATTACATGTAAAAAAATGTCTATTAAAAAGACATTTTTTCTTAACACTTATTTAACATTAGCTTAATTTTAGAGCTCTGTTTCTTTCTTTTGATGGTTCAGTATCACTTTCATTTAAAGAATCATCTGCTAAACTAGATACTTTAATATTTGCAGTTTGTTGTTCAATATCATTTGCAATTTTTTTATATTTATCTAATGTTTCATTATGCTCTTTTTCTACTTTGGCAATCTCTTCTTTATAATTACCCTTAAAATATACTTTCAATAATTTATTAGTTAAAATAACATCATTTGATTTTTGACACTCTTCTAAAGCTAGATTATAATCATCAAATAATTTATCCACCACTAACGAATTATAACATTCATTTGAATAAAAATTATATTCTGGCACTACCGAGTTAAATAATAAATAGTTATCATAAGAATGATTATATAAAAATACTACTTCATATTTAACTTCATTATGACCATCACTATAATATCTTTTTTTCTCACTTATTACATAACACTTCATCACAATATTACAAACAACATCATAATCTTTTTCTAATTCATTTAAGCCATGCGTAAAACCAACTTGTTCATAAATAGGCATAATCGCATATTTAATTGGATATTTTAATTCTTCTTGCATATCTACCACCCTTACTTTATAAAATTAATATTAATTTCACTATTAATTAATTTATTTATTATTTTTTTCCTTTTTCTTCCCCTTACATCGTTAAATAATTCTAATTCAACCATTTCCCAAATGGGAACCCATCCTCCAATAACTAATATTTCTTTCCAAATTACACCATCTTTAAATAAAGTAGATAGTGATAAAAAGATTACTCCTAATAAAAATAAAATTATTTGAAATAAATTAGTATAACGATGATCATTGATATTATGTAAATATTCCTCTTTTAATGTTTTAATTAACATTTCTTTAATATTAAATTCAGCGTTAAATAAAACATTAAAATTAATTATTATATTATCATCTTTTTGGGTATGTCTTGCTTCTTTAATTAAATATTCTACTAAATCATTAGTAACTTCTTCATGATTATATTTTTCTGAAAAATCATTTTTTTCTTGCAAGTCAACATTAATTACTTTTGTCATTTAATTTCTTCTTTCTAACTATAACTTTTAATTTAGGATATGATTTAATTAAACGGTTATAAAGTTTTTTATTTTGTTTAACTATTTCATTTTTTACTATTTGGGTAATATTTTCAGTGCTATCTTCTTTGATACTTTTAAATGATTTAGAAAAATGATTAATAATTACAAAAGAAATTATATTATCAGCTGTATAAATTAAGAAAATAAGTATTGCAATAGTAATCAAAAGATATTTAGGCATAATATTAAGAACATGCATTATAAAAGGATTAATTATATACATTACTACAAGAGAACCTATACCAAAAAGAAGCATATTACTTAAGCATACTCGCCCATTAATATTAAATTTTTTATGTGAATAATCCCACCATCTTGTTTTAAATATTTTTTCTAATACATAACTACCTAAATATTCAATAATAGTACAAATTACCATAGACATAATAAATAGTAAAATAGGATTAGAAGTAAATCGATTTAAAAGTAAAGTGATAAGTAAAACTGACTTACCATAGATAGGACAATAAGGCCCAATTAAAAAACCACGGTTAACAAATTTACCTTCTATAATATATAAATCAATAACTTCAATTACCCATCCTAAAAAGGAATAAAACATATAAAATAAAAATAGTTTAAAAAATATCATAATATATTACCCATTAAAATTATATCAAAAATGGAATTAAATGCCAATAGAGACATTGATTATAAAAAAATCACCTTCTTTAGAAAGATGATTTTTATTTTTAAACTAACTTGGTAAAATTAGTGTTTGACCGATTGATAAAGTATTACTAACTAAATTATTTAATCTTTTTATTTCATCAACAGTAGTATTATATGTTCTTGCTATACTATATAAACTATCGCCTTTTTTTACCGTATAAGTTAATTTAGAATCATTAGTGGTACTTGGTATTTTAAGCACTTGACCTATTGATAAAGTATTGCTACTTAAATTATTTAAAGATTTTAGACTATCAACAGTTACTCCATATTTACTTGCTATACCATATAAAGTATCACCTTTAGTTACAGTATAAGTAGTAGCTTTACCAGCTGGCATAGAAACAATTAACTTTTGTCCGATTGATAAAGTATTACTTGTTAAGTTATTTAATTTTTTAAGTTCATCAACAGTTAAATTAAATTTATTAGCTATACCATATAAGGTATCGCCACTTTTAACAACGTATATTTCTCCTTCTTGGGTATCATTTTCATTATTAGGTATTAACAAATATTGCCCAACAGATAATGAATTATCTTTTAAGTTATTGGCACTTTTTAATTCATCTACCGTAACACCGTATTTTCTAGCTATACCCCATAATGTATCACCACTTTGAACTTTGTAATAGCCTTCCAAATTTTCTGGTTCATATGGTACTCCAATATATTCCGCAATAGCTTTAACTACAGCTTCAGCCATTTCTTCCCAGTTGTTTTTTATTTGACTTACATCGTCCCCAGTTGAATCTAGAAAACCATATTCAACAATGATTGATTCATTATTTGGTGTATCTCTTAAAATATAGTAATAATCTTTAGCTGGATTACTTGGAAGTCTTCTTTGATAATACTTCCTTACATTTTGACCAGTTTTTTCTATTTCGGTAGCTATCCGTTTAGATAAGGCATCACTGTTACGAAGGGAGTAAATTACTTCAGCACCATCACCACCACAAGATTAGCTCTCCCATTGATTACTGCATTTGTATATTCTAATTATTATTTATATTTGGAAACATTTCTTGCAATTTTTGTAATTCATTTATAGTATTTTTTGCTTTCTTAGGATCTTTCAATATTTCTTGAAAGAATGGTTTCATTGCTTCATACTTTATTTCCTCCTCTTGCTTTTTGGATTCTAATTCAGCTTCTACTAATTTTGCTTTTATTTTCTCTTCACTTTCTGTTTTTATTTTATTTAGCTCTTTTTCCGATTCTTCCCTTATTTTTTGTATTTCATTATTAGCATTAATTCTAATTGATTCTATCTTTATATTAGATTCTTTAACTGCTTTTAAATAAGCTAAAACTGATCCTAAAGTAGTAGTTATGAGTGCAATTATAACTTGAGTTAATAAATCCATTTCACATTCTCCTTTCTATATCATTGTAAAAGGAGTACAACAATCATAATATTTAAATTGTATTACTTTTTTGTTTATTTTACTTTTTTCTTTTTTTACTTTTTTCTCTTTGTGATAAAGCACTTCCAGCAGCAGTTTTACTTTTTTTTGATGTTCTTTTATCTCTTAAAACATCTGAAGCAGCAGTTGCTGCCCTTTTACTAGTTTGTTTCTTTGCCATTTTAATTCTCCTTTCTTTGAGAACAATGGTCTTGATTTTTCATATAAAATTATGCTATTCTATAATAGAGCATTGATTCAATCAAGTCATTTCATTGTTCTTTGCTTGTTTTTTCTTGAATGTTGTAACTCGCAATTACACATTTAGTAAAAGAACTTACAGATTTATTAACTGTAAGTTCTTTTACTTATATTTATATATTAATTTAACCTACAGCTACAACATCTGTTGAACTTTTACTATTTACAATATATCATGCATGTTAGCACATGTCAACTGCAACTGCTAATCATTGATTAAAATTATAAGAAATATGTGTTAATTTTAATGATATTATCACCAACGATTTAAAAATTAAAATAGTTAAAAAAAAACATAGAAATACAATATTTAAAAATTGTAATAACTAATATTT
>CANQGF010000041.1 GCA_947601485.1 uncultured Bacilli bacterium | reverse complement strand
AATATATAATTTTTAACAAAATTTCAATTTTTTTAATAAATTTTCTTAAAATACTTGTAAAAGATTAGAAAGTCATAGAAATATCTTAAACATTCAACATCTTCTACTGGAGCTTTTTCTAATAATTGATATAATTCACTATCTTTATTATTCATTATTTCTAAAAACTTTTGATAGAAAGCTCTATCTCCAATAGATAAATAATCAGTAACTGGATCAAGATATCTATTTCCTCCATTAGTAAATTGAATACCATAGCCAACTGATGGTGCTCTAAATTGAGCAAAATTATGACTTAATTTTTGAGAATATAAACATTTAACAATACCAGTATAAGCTGGATATTCTCTTAAACTATCTAAATCCATAGATAAAAAGCTAAAATAATTGCTACTACCTTGATAAGCAGAAAATCCACCGCTTGTTAATCTATAATGAAGATTACCATTACTATTTGCTTTAAATCTACCACTTGACATATGATTTAAAACTGTAGATGTAACATTATAACCTTCTTCTTCGCTCCATACTCCACCTTCACAGAAGATTGTACATACACACTCTTTCCATGTAAATTCATCAGTAGCACCAAAAATATATCTAGCGATTGCTTCCATTTCCACTAATGATAATGCATCACTAACAAATGGTTCTTCTCCATTAATAATTTGTTGTGGCATATAATCATCAGTAACTGGTCCATTTGGTATAGGTGCATCAGTTGATTCTACTTCTTCTGTAGGTTCCATATCAGTTGGTTCAGGTGCATCACTTGGTTCTACATCATCCGTAGGTTCCATATCAGTTGGTTCAGATGCATCAGTTGGTTCACTTGAATTATCAATGTCATATTTATGAACCTTACCTGGTCTTGTCAAATCAAAAACAGAAAATTTTGTTTCTGAAAGATCAATATCATTGCTTTTTGTTTCACTATCTGTTTCTAAAGTTCCATCATCTGGAACTAAAATATCATCGCTTTGTGGTTCCATTCCTGTAGGTTCTGTACTTAAAGTATCATCACTTACTGTTGAAGGTTCAATATCACCAGCAGATAATATAAAACTATCTTTCTCACTAAAAACATCAGCACTCAAAATAACACCTAGTAAAGCAACTGTTGCTACTATCTTATTTGATTTTCTTAAAAATTTACTTTGTTCAATTAATTTTTCTAACATAGTTTTTCCCCCTTTAAACCGAACAAACGCTATGATAACATAAAAATTACATGCTTGTCAAGAAAAATCGTACAAAAAAAAACGCTATAAAACTTAAGTTTTGCAGCGTTTCTTATCTAATTTTTACTAACTTGGAATAATTCAACATCAACTGATGTTTCTTGACCAAATAAATCTATAATAATATTTAAGCGATTATTTTCACTATCGATTGAGTCTACTCGACCCATCATACCTTTAAATGGTCCATCAATAATTGAGACAGAATCACCAACTTTTAAGTCATCTTCCACATTAACACGGCTCATACCCATATTAACTAAAATACGATCAATTTCTTGTGGAAGTAATGGAGTTGGTTTAGCTCCCTTACCACTTGAACCAATAAATCCGGTAACTCCTGGGGTATTTCTGACAATATACCATGCTTCATCAGACATGATCATTTCTACTAAAATATAACCAGGAAACATCTTTTTAACTTTTTCTTTTTTTACGCCATCTTTAACTTCAACTTCAGTTGTTTCTGGAATAACAATTCGAAAAATATAATCTTGCATTCCCATAGATTCTATTTTAGCTTCTAATTTTTCTTTTACTTTACTTTCATGTCCTGAATAAGTATTAACAACATACCATTGTTTTTCCATTAGTTAAATAACTCCTTTATATAAGCAAGAATAAAATCTAAAAATTCAAAGAATAAAACTAAAATAATACATAAAACTACAGTAGCTATCGTATATTTGATTAAATCTTTACCACTTGGCCATTTAACCATACTAATTTCTCTTTTTAAATTTTTAAAGAATCCTTCATTAGTCTTATTTTTCTTTTCTTTTTTAACTTTTTTCTTTTTAACGTCTTTGACTTTTTCTTTAGCCATTTTCTAACCTCCTAAATATTTTATTGTAATTAAAAAACTCTTGCGAGTTCATTTATAATATATCAAAACTTACTCCTAAAATCAAGAGATTTTTTTATTTTATTGAAACATTTTAAGATACCCTTTAATACTTAAATGATATTTATTAATTAGATTAGCATCACTTCCTACATAATAAAAATAATCATTTTCATGAATAATACCTAATTTAATAATTTCATAATAAACAAAATTATATGCATTTAAATCTTTAAACATTATTTTAAATGCCCTACCAGTATTATATAATTTACTTAAATATTCCCTCTTAATTATATAATTAGTTTTATAACCATCTTTAATAATTAAATTATAATGATATTTTTTAAAAAATAAATTATTTAATTTTAAAAAACTTTGATAAGCTTTTTTATCTAAATAAATTAATTTATTATTTGTATATTTTTTATTTACTTTAATTAGATTCATATTAAAGTATATTCGTATTATTTGGTAAATTTTGCTAATAATATAAATAAATTAAGAAGGTGAATAATGAATAAAGTAGTAGAAAAATTAAAAGAAGAATTTCATAATGTGCCAGATTTTAAAATTAAAGAAGTTAAAGTAAGTATTACTAAAACCATTTATGTTTGTTTTATTGAAACGGTAACATCAAGTGATAAAATTAATGATTATATTTTAAAACATTTAACAAGATATAATTTAAAGAAAGATTTAAATAGTAATACCCCTGGCTCTAATACTGTTAGAATAAAAGAATATGATCAAATTGAATTTTATATAACTAATGGTTTTGCTATTGTCATTGATAATAAAGATACTTTAGCTATCGAAGTAAGAGGTGATTTACAAAGAGCTATTAGCCAGTCTTTAAGAGAGCCATCTCTACTTGGTCCAGAAGATTCTTTTGTTGAAAATTATCAAACCAATATGGGACTTATTAAAAGAAGAATTAAAACACATCATTTAAAAAGTGATGAAATTGTGATGGGAAGAGATACTAAAACTACCTTAAGTATTAATTACATCGATAATATTGCTAAAACGGAAGATGTTTCAGTTATCAAAGAAAAGTTAGAATCTATCGATGTCGATGGCGTTATTGATTTAGGAACAATCGTTAACTATTTAGAAAGTGAAAATAAGACTGTTTTTCCGACCATTAAAAGAACTGAACGCCCTGATTTAGTTGCTACTTCCCTTTTAGAAGGTAAAATTGTAATTATCATGGATACTTCCCCTTTTGCTATAATCTTACCAACTTTTTTAGCTGATTTTATTAACCCAGTTAATGATAATTATGTTAAAAGTTTTAATGTAAGTTTTGTTAAAATTTTAAGAGCGGCTTGTTTTCTTCTTTCGATGATTACTCCTGGTATTTATATAGCAATTATTAATTATAATCAAGAAACTATTCCCGCTAATCTCCTTATTAATATAAGTACCCAGCGTAGTGGTATTCCTTTTCCATCGATTGTGGAAATTATCATGTTTTTAATTGTTTGTGATATCTTAAGAGAAAGTGATTTAAGATTTCCTTCTAACTTTGGCTCTGCTATTTCAATTTTAGGTGCGTTAATTATTGGGGATGCGGCAGTTAATGCAGGACTTGTTTCACCCATTGCTATTATCATCGCTGCTTTTACCTTTATTAGTAGTTTAATTTTTCCTGATTTAGAAATTAGTAATGCCCTTCGCTTCTATCGCTACCTATTTTTGTTTTTTGCTTCCTTTTTCGGATTATATGGTATTTTCCTAGCTCTCATGTTATTTTTAACTAATGTTATTTCAATAAAAAGTTTAAATGCTCCTTACTTTGCTCCAATCGCACCATTTAATAAAGAATATTTCTATAAAACGATTTTAAAAAAGAAAGATATTAAAAATACAGAACGAAGTGAATTATTAACAGATAGCAATTTAACGAGAGGAAAATTTCAATGAAAAAATTAAAATTAATTATACTACTTTTTATCATTTTCTTTTTAACTGGTTGTTATGATAATATTGAACTTAATAATTTAGCCATTATTTCTGGGATTGGTATAGACTATCAAAATGATAACTATATTTTAACTTATGAGATATTAAATGATATTAAAACGGCAGATAATGCAACGATGAAAAGTTATACCACAACGGGAGAAGGAAAAACATTGCCCGAAGCTTTTACTAATACTAATTATAAAGTTGGTAAAAAGCCCTATTTTGCTCATTTGAAAATAGTTTTATTTTCGGAAAACATAGTTAATAATCATTTAGATAAAATAAGTGATTACTTAATTAGAAATACCGGAATTAGAGATGAATTTGTTCCCCTTGCCTTAAAAAGTGGCATAACTCCAGAATCTATCTTAAAAAATAATAGTGATAATATTCCTGTTGTCAGTGATTTTATTATTAACTTAATAGATAATGAAAAATATAATAATAATTTAGCAGTTACTGACTTATATCAAAAATTTTTAGTTAAATTAGTAAGTAATCAAAAAGACGCTATTATAAGTACCCTAACCTTTAATGATGATGAAATAACTCTATCTAACTTTTATACTTTTAAAGGTTATAAAAAAGTTAATGAATTATCCATTTTAGATTCTTCTTTATATAATATGTTAGAGCAAAATACTTTTAGTATACAGTTTAATAAAAAATATCAAGGTGCTAATTTTGCTATCATCGTTATGTCTTCCTCATCCGATATCAAAGTTACTAGTGATAATATTAATATCAAATTAAAACTAAAAGGAAGAGTTATTGAAAATAATCCTAATTTAGATTTAGAAAAAAAGGAAACATATACTATGATTAATAAAGATTTTGCGGAAATTATTAAAAATGATGTTACTAATTTTATTCATGTTTTACAGGATAGTGAAAGTGATGTTTTAGGTTTACAAGAAATTTATTATAAAAGTACTAGAAAAGAAAATAATGGTTTATGGAAGAATGCAAATGTTAATGTAGATGTTGATTTAAAAGTAAATACAAAAGGATTTATATTCGAGGTGCAAAATGAAGAATAAATTATCATATTTTATAACCCGTTCAACGATGTTTGGAATTGGTTTTTTCCTACTCTTTAAGTATGCTGGCAAAGATGCTTGGATTAGTGTTATTTTAGGAACTATTTTAGGTGTTGTTATCATGTATCTTTATCATTTAATAAAGAAATATTTAAATAATGAAACCCTAAAATCCAAATTAAATAAATCCATTTGGGGTAAATTTTTTCTTACTATTTTAGTTATCTTTTATTTATATATCATGATGATTATTTTGATTTTACTACCTATGTTTGTTAACTCTTTTTATCTATTATATACACCTAAAATATTAATTGTGGTTCCTTTTGTCTTAATTTCTCTATATTTATCTCAAAAATCAAAAAATACTCTAACTAATTTAAGTAGTTTACTTTTTGTTATAAGTATCTTTACTATTATTATTTTTTATTCTTTACTTACTAAATACAATGATATTAATAATTTATTACCAATATTTTCTACTAAAACTAAAAGTATTTTAACAGCTACCTTTATATATGCCTCAATAACTTCCATTCCAAATATAGCCCTTATTAACTATCCTAATAATACATTTAAAGATGATTTAAAAAATTATTTATGGTCTTCTCTTACTAATTTAGGAATTACTTTTTTAACTATTTTATCTTTAGGAGAGCCATTAATTAAAATTTATAGTTTTCCAGAATATGATGTATTAAAACAAATTAAGATTTTTAATTTTATTGAAAATATTGAAAATTTTTCAATTATTGTTTGGGATATTGATTTATTTATAACTTTTACGGTTATGGCTACTAATTTAAAAGAAACTTTACCAAAAAAATATAACAAAGTCTATTTTTATCTTTTAATATTTATCACTTTATTTATAGCTACCTTTATTATTGGTGAAAACTATAAAATAATTTATGCTGTTTTCTTTAGCTATGCTTATGTTCTATATGGCTTTCTTCTAATCTTTTTACTCCTTTTATTATATTTAAAAAGCCATTATAAAAAGGGAAAATAATTTTATTTCCTTTTTTAAATTCTTTTTAGGATTACAAAACTTTCTACATGTTCACTCCACAAAAACATATCCATTAATTTAAAATCTTCTATTTCATAATTATCATTTAATAACTTTAAATCTCTTACTAAAGTAAATGGATCACAAGAAATATAGATAATTTTATTAATTTTTTCTTTGATTATTTTATCTAAAACTTCCCTATTTACACCACTTCTTGGGGGATCTAAAATAACTGTATCATAATCACTGGTTATTTTATTTAAAATGTTTTTGGTATCATCACCAATAAAATCTATATTATTTTTTTGATTTAAAATTTTATTTATATTAGCGTCTTTGATCGCGTTTTCATTAATTTCTACCCCTAAAACAGAGGATGCAGTATTGGAAGATACAATAGATAAAGTTCCAACACCACAATAAAGATCTAAAACTTTTTCTTGATTTTTAATATTTTTACTAATTAAAGAAAATAATTTTTGACATATATAATCATTAACTTGGAAAAAAGCATCATAACTAATTTTAAATAAATAATCATCAATTTTATGAATTAAATAATCTTCTCCATATAAACAAGTATCATTTTTGATAATCCCTGCAATATTATAGTTATCAATAAAATAATCTATATTTTCGATATCATCTAAAGTATTAATAATAATTAATAATTCA
Source organism: uncultured Bacilli bacterium (assembly GCA_947601485.1). GTDB lineage: Bacteria > Bacillota_I > Bacilli_A > RF39 > UBA660 > SIG200. The sequence goes on along the minus strand of CANQGF010000041.1, from coordinate 5,744 downwards.
TTTTTATAATTACATCTAATAATTATTTCACCATTATTAATATTAAATTTATTTATATCTTTTAAAATATTATTAATACTCTCACTTACTAAATAACATTTTTCAATTTTTAAAAGTTCATGAGTTGAACTTAAATAGTATCCAATTTGTTTATTTTGAATTTTTAAAGTTATTTTATTACGATAAAAAAACTCTTTAGCATTTTTAATAATATCTTTTACTTCATAATTGATATTATTTTTCTTTAAAATATCATTTATTTTTGTTAATTTATATTCTAACTCTTCCGTATGAGAAACATTCATTAAATCACAACCACCACAAGTATTAAAATAAGGACAAATAGCCTCTTTTCTCATTTTTGATGATTTAATAATTTGTTTGATACTTCCCTCTAAATAAGTTTTAGTATCTTTAGTTATTGTAACTATAACGATATCACCGGGGACACTTTTCGGAACAAAAATAATTTTATCATTTAAATATCCTAGTCCTCTTCCTAAATTGTCATATTTGATTATTTCTACTTCCATAGTAATTACTATAACACAAAAATAAAGAAAAATGAAGATTGGGATTATTGATTTATAATTTTACTAATAGCGCTCATAATAGCTATTTTACCATAAGGATAAGTAAGACTTCCTTGAAGGTAAGCAATAAATGGACTTCTTATTGGGCCATCACAAGATATTTCAATCGAAGATCCTTGAGTAAATGATCCAGAGGCCATAACGACCTTATCATCATAGCCTGGCATATCTGATGGCTCTACTTCACTATTGCTATCGATAGCGGAAGCACTTTGTATACCTTTACAAAAGTTTACTAAATCTTTACTATTACCAAAATAAATAGTTTCCACAATATCAGAATGTTTTTCATTATATTTAGGCTCTACAGCATAACCTAATTTTTCTAATAAGTAACTAGCTAGAATAGCAGTTTTAAGAGCACTAGCAACCACATGAGGTGCATGATATAACCCCATTAAAAATTCTCTATTCATCCCAAGACTAGGACCAACTAAAATGCCTTCACCTGGCAAATTTAATCTTTCAGCACACAAGTTAATTAAATCTTTTTTACCGACAATATATGCCCCATTTCTAGCTATTCCACCACCTAAATTTTTAATTAATGACCCAACCATTATATCAGCCCCAACTTCACAAGGACTTAACTTTTCCGTAAATTCACAATAGCAATTATCAACCATTATAATAGTTTCTGGGGATATTTCTTTAATAAAATCAATGACTTTTTTTACTTTTTCAATAGCAATACTTTTTCTTGTAGAATAACCTTTACTTCTTTGGATTTCAATAACTTTTATTTTTTTATTAATTAAAGTTTCTTTTATTTTTTGATAATCAAAATCATCATTAATTAAATCTATTTGTTCATAATGAATATTAAAAGATGCTAAAGATGAAGGATTATCTTTAATGCCAATTACTTCATGTAAAGTATCATAAGGAAGCCCTGTAATACTTAGCATAGTGTCATTTGGTCTTAAAAGAGCAAATAAACAAACAGTTAAAGCATGACTACCAGAAATAAATTGGCCACGTACTAAAGAGGCTTCTCCCCCTAAAACTTGTGCAAAAATGCTTTCAATTTTATCACGCCCAACATCACCATATCCATAGCCAGTCGTTTCGGCAAAATCACTTTCTGAAACATTAAAATTTTTAAAAGATGTTAAAACTTTTAAACTAAAATATTCTTCTAAATCATCACAAAGCTTAAATTCTTTTTGTAAATGCTCTTCTGCTTCCTTTACCATTTTTACTACTTTATCATTAATATTAAATAATTCTAAATTATTCATTATTACCATCCATTCTTACAATACTACCACTTAAATAATCATCATTAATAATTAATTCAATTATTTTTAAAGCTACTTCTTCTTTAGTTAGCAATCTTTCTTGATGAACACGAGCCATCTCTGTTTTTAAAAATTCAGGATTCATTTCTTTAGTACTTTCTGTATCAACAAAATTAGGAGCTAAAGCACAAGCTTTAATACTAGGTAAACGCATTGCTAAAGTTTTTGTTAAATTAATTAATCCAGCTTTACTGGCGGCATAATCCATTTCATAAGGATTATATGTATCAATTCCATCAGTTGAAGCAATATTTACAATAACCCCTCGGTTCATTAATCTAGATGCATATTTGCTCATTAGAAAGGGAGCTACTAAATTAACTTCTAAAACTTGCATAAATTCTTTTTTACTTTTTTCATATAAGTCATTATCATTTTCTAAAGCCGCACAATTAATTAAAACATCTAATTTACCATATTCTTCCTTTATATATTTAAATAATTTTTGAATATCTTTTTCGTGGGTTAAATCACATTTAAAAGAAGCAAAATCTTCATTGATTTTGGTCTTAAAATAAACACCAATTACTTTAGCATGATAATTATTTAGTATTTTGGCTAAAGTTAATCCAATTCCTTTACTAGCCCCTGTAATTAAAATAACAAGATTACTAAAATCCATAATATAACTTCCTTAATAAATTTATTATATAATTATTTTATATTCGTTGCAAAACTTTCTTTATCTTTGTTTACGTTTTTGACCTGATTTAAATAAATTTATTTCATCATCAAAATTTAATATATCAAGATAAGGTTTAAGATAACCACTACAGGCTATTTTATAAAAAGCTATTGCTTCTATTTTAGTTATCTCTACAGCATGTTTATTATACATAGTGGCTATTTCACCAATAGATTTGACTTCACTTCCATCTAAACCATAATGCATAGTTAAAATATTTCTTTCTATTTCTGTTAAAGAAGCTAGTTCAAAAATATTTTGATAATCTTCTAATAAACAACTAATAATTAATGAAGAAAGACTAATGCCTTGCATTTTCTTTAATACTTCATCTGGTTTATCGGCATAATCTATTAAACGTATTATCTTTATACTATTTAGAAGTTTAAATAACCCTTTATCTTTTATTTGTTTAATATTTTGTTTAGATGTATTATAAATTTTAGCTAATTCAATTAAATTTAAAGACCCTTTATTATCTAAATTATAATATTTAATAATAAATTCTTTTTCATTATTTGTTAATAAACTATTATTTACTAAATCTATGGCATTAAAATTAGGACTCATAAAAACTTCTTCAAATGGTTCTTCTTCTAAATAATTTAAGGCATCTTCCTCTAATGCATCATAATCTTCTAAATTTTCATCAATACTTAATAATCTTCTTATATAATTAGGTGATAAATTTAAACGTTTAGCTAATTTATAAACATCGTATGGAATATTTCTAGATTCATAGTAATATATTACTCTTTTTAAATTAGCTAGCTTAGGTTCTACATTATAACCATAATGATTTTGATTGCCATTTTTATAAATATATTTTCTTAAATGATTATTAACATATATTTGAACATACCTAGTAAAAGGAACACCTTTTTTTATATCATAAGTAAGAACAGCTTCTTTAAGAATAATGTATACTTCACCAATCATATCATAAAAAGGAATTCTACCCTTTAGTAAAAATTTAGCTTGATCTAATACTCCTGGAAAAGAAACCTTAATTAATTTTTCTTGGTCATTGTTAGCTAAAGCTTCCTCAATAAGTTTACTCTTTTCATTAATTTTATAATGTCTTCCTATAAAGATATTTTCTTTCTTATAATAATCAAAATCTACAAAATCATTAAATTCTTCTTCATCTTTTTCTATTAAATTATTTTGCATTAAATAAGCCCTTATTAAACTTATAAGTATTTCATTATCAAAATCTAAATTATTATAATCAGTTAAAAAAGATACAATAGTAGAAAGTAAACTATTAAGAAGACGATTATCAATGACTATTTCATAAATTAAATGATGATTTAAGGCGGCTTTATTTTCTAAAATAAAATCAGCTAATTTTAATACTTCTTCTAAAGCATCATCATAATCTAATGTATCGATTAAATTATTATCTATAAAATCATTTAATTCTTTTAAATCCAAATTGTCATATGGATTTAAATTAATCTTTGCTTCTTTATTATTAGGCCTCATAGTAACATTCCTTTTTTTACAGATTGTTATTTTAGCACAAATATAAATAAAGTACAAGACACGATTATTTAGTATATTTTCCTAATATTTTTGCTAAAAATTCATTTATTAATTTAATAATAAAGTTATATATTTATTGAATTATATAGTTGATGTAGTTATTTTATTAAATTCAAAAAAGTAATTATTATCATATAAAAAAGAAAGAAGATTAACCTCTTTCCCAATTTTTATTTATTACCCCTTCGTGGCGGGTTTAAAACACTGAAGAGTGCTATCACTTCCAGAATATAAATCCCAACCAGAAGAAGAATCGCAATAATAATCCCTCTCTTCTCGGGAGGTGACGGTTCCTGAGTATCCACAACTCGAATAGCATGAACTCGACGAACGATATAAGACATTCGTTATCGGACACCTATACACTGGACCTACCCGATCGATAAAAGTCTCAAACTTACACTCCGAGGAACAAGACGACATGCTAGACCTACTGATTGATTCCCATTCGTGTCCCTTTCCGTCCAAAAGTCCGCACGTATACCAGGGCCTATCGTAAGTACAGCTCGAAATGGTCCACCCAGCCTGAATCAGTTTCTCCTTCACCTCATTTACGGAATTTCCCCAAAGCGAGTGTACATTAGCATTCTCGTTCTGAACGTATATGGGATACTCGAGAGTCGAACATTCCGTCTTAACTGCAAACTCGCAGGCCGAATCAGCATTACCTCGAGAATCATATTTCGAACCAGCAATTTCATTACATGTCCAATATGTAGTTGTTGTATACCATCCCTTACTTGATGCGCTAGCTTTACATATATATCCTCCAGAGGATGATCCTTTTTGAGAATCTTGTACTAATTCTTCTCCAGCTGAACAACTATATGCCGCTTCTGTACTTTGAGTTGTACTTACACTATTTGTTGATACTCTTCCTGATGCATCTGTTACTCTTCCTTCTATGGTATATGAAGTATTATCATTTAATCCTGTTACTTTACAATTACCACTTTCATCTTGGGTAAACCAAGCACTTTGGCTCGTGGCTTTACATTCATATTTAACTATACCACTTCCTGTTGTTTCATCACTTCCTGTTACATTTACTGTGATACTACTTATATCTTTACTTACATATGTTACTTTACTTACACTTGGATTTGTTAAATCTAAAAATATACTATCTGTTGCTTTTCCTGATACATTATTCGCATTATCTCTTACATATGCATTATATGTTTTATTTCCTTCTGTATTTGGTAAGGTTATACTTGGTGTTGTTGTTGCACTCTTCCATTCAGTCGAAGAACATGTTGCACTTGTCGTTATACAAAAATCTTTTATATCACTACCTATTGTTAATGTAACTCCTACCCCAACAACTTGACTATAATCTCCATTTAGATTAGACCCTCCAGTTGTTTTACCCATTATTGAAAATGTTGGTGTTCCTGGTGCAGTTCTATCTACTGTTATTGTTTTCTTTGATATATCCGTCGTACTTGATACATTTTGCGCTTTATCTTTTAAATAGACATATATTGTATGAGATCCTTCTGTACTTGTAAATGTATTATTTTTGACTGTTATACTTTGTATGTTAATTTTTAAATTATTTACACCAATTTATTGCAATTTTGAAAAAATAAAAATAGCCAAACAAGAGAAAATAGG
>CANQGF010000040.1 GCA_947601485.1 uncultured Bacilli bacterium | reverse complement strand
CCATCCTATGTTATATGTTACATTTGTTTTGTGTGTATAACCACTATTTAATGTTGCATTATTTTCTTTGGTTCCGGTTATACTAAAGGTAGTTACTACTGGTACATCATCATCTTTTGTAAAATATAAATTACAATACTTTGTTGTATTAGTCTCAATTATTATTTTACCATCATTAGTTTGAGATAATCCGTCGGTTGGAGAAGAGGTTCCATTATAATCATAACATTTAGAATCTTCAACATTTAAAACAAAGCCTTTGGTAGGAAAATCTTTATCATTTGATAATATATATTCACCATTATCATTTTGTTTATAGATAGCAAAACTTCTTGTTTCTTTTCTTTCTTCTATTACATTAACTTCTTTCTTATTATTAGGTTTTATTATAACAAATAAGCTAATTACTGTTAATATAATTAAACCAATTTTAATATAATTATTTTTATTTTTCATATGTGATAGTCCCTTCTTTTTTATCTTATCCAAATATTTTATTATTAAACGCTTTTACAACTCATATATTATAATTCTATTTTACAATTAATGTATTTTAAAGTCAACCATCGTTATTAAATTTTACTTTTATTGGAAAAAGAAAATATTAAAAATAAATAATTATTCTCAACATTTTCTTTATTTATTTTTGAACTACATATGGATCTGTACTTGTTCCACTTCCTGATAATATTGCATCACTTTTAATATAGAATACTGGTCTCATAGCGGCCTGGGATACGTCGGTCGCATAAACACTTCCAGAAGAACGTACATACCAAGCCCAATATTTCCCACTTGAAGCTCCATATCTAGTGATTGTCCATTCAGCTAATGATTGATTGCTACTATAACCATTATTACTTATATGTAACCAACTTTTTTTACAGGTACTTGCATATCCATTTTGTTCACTACAATCATTATTACCGCCTTCTCCTGAATAATAATATTCATTTAAGTACATTAATCCTATCTTTGCTGTTACACTACCGGTAAGTTTGGCTTCTAAATCATACATAGCCGGTGCTTTAACCATCCAACTATTATTTGTTATATCACCATATTTCCATGTTGCATCGTCTATCTTTTTGTACCAATCTCCACTTTTACTCATATATGGATATTGAGTACTATCGACAAACGAAGGAGCGGCGCCATATTGGACTAATCCATTTAATCTATCATAGGCCCATCCCTTAACCCAATTAAGATTACTAGCAACGTCATTCCACAAGAATAGATTAGTACTTCCTTCTACAATAGCCGTATTCTTTATTACTTTTAATCTGCCATCTATTGTTACACCAATTATTCTATACATATAATCACTCGTTAAACTACAACTTGCTCCATTACCAAAACATATAAAGTTATTTACCTTTCCATCACAACCATTACTTGCTGCATTACAATTTCCTTGATAACGATATAAATCTCCTTGAAGTGTTGTATTTAATCCTTTTGGCTTTGTAGATAATAAATCACTAGCAATAAAATCTCCATCAGCCAGCTTGAGTGCTGGCCTGTAACACACTAGTGAACTTCCACTACCAGAGTAGTTATTCCAACCTCCTTCTTTATCACAAAAATATACAGATTTTGTTTCATCCCCCACCTCACCATATTTTCTACAAGATGATTCGCAACTGCTAACTGAAGAATAATTACCAGAATTATCCAAAGAGCAGGCTATGGTGCTGCTACTAACAATGTAATTCTCCCAATCAGAAGATTCACAATAGACGTGGCTTCCGCCCGGATACGCACAACCACCTTTAGTGTCTACACGCTCCCCATTATAATAAAGAGCGCAGTAATAACAATATTGATGTGTAGAACCAGACTTATAATTTCCAAGACTCCAACCATTACTCGAAAAATAGTTCAACGCGTCGGAATAGCTTTGAAAAAATTTTCCAGAACCGCTTATAGTATAATAACTCCCAGTTGAACAACTACCTTGTTCATAAGTCCAACCCTTACTAGATGCACTTGCTTTACATATATATCCTCCGGATGATGATCCTTTTTGTGAATCTTGAATCATTTCTTCTCCCAATAAACATTTATAATTATATGGTGACTCGGTACTTTGGGTTATACTTAAACTATTTATTGATACTCTTCCTGATGTATCAGTTACTCTTCCTTCAATAGTATATTGTGTTCCTTCTGTTAATCCTGTTACTTTGCAATTACCACTTGAATCTTGTTGATACCATATATCTTTGGTTGTGGCTTTACATTCATATTTAACTATACCACTTCCTGTATTTCCATCTGTACCCTCTACTTTTACTGTAATACTACTTGTATCTTTACTTTTGTATGTTACATTATTTACTATTGGGTTATTTAAGTCTAATGTTATTGATGCTTCTTTACTACTTGATATATTATTTGCACTATCTTTGATAAAGGCATATCTTGTTTTCTTACCTTCTGTATTATCTAACACTGGTTCTGTTGGACTTACACTTGTACCACTTACATTTACCCAATTACCATTACATGAACTTTGACTTGTACTTATACAATAACTTACGACATCCGTAGCGTCCCATTTAATGTTATATGTTACATTTACTTTGTGTGTATAACCACCATTTAAGGTTTCATTATTTTCTTTTGTTCCTGTTATAGTAAATGTAGTTACTACTGGTACTTCATCATCTTTGGTAAAATACAAATCACAATATTTTGTTGCATTTGTTTCAATTATTATCTTACCATCACTTGCTTGTGATAACCCACTTGTTGTTACTGGTTTCCCTTCATAATCATAACATTTTGTTTCTTCTAAATTTAATAAATATCCTTTGGTTGGGAAAGTTGGGTCATTAGATAATGTATATGTACCCCCCCCCGAGTCTCTTCTTTATATATCGCAAATTTACTATACTCTTTTTCTTCATTGATAACATTAACTTCTTGTTTTTTATTAGGCTTAATTATTATAAATATACTTAATATTATTAGCACAATTAAACTTATTTTAATATAATTATTTTTCATATGATAGTCCCTTCTTTTTTATCTTATCCAAATGTTTTATTATTAAACGTTTTACAATCTTTGTATTGTAATTACATTTTACAATTAATGTGTTTTAAAGTCAACATATCTATTGTGGAAAATTAGAGACTATATAAAAAAGTCTAGAAAAACCTAGACCATATTTATTTAGAAATAATTTCTTTTATTTTAGTTTTAGCGTTATTTACCATCTCTTCATCTGGTAACATAACATATAAAGTTTGACTAGAAACAGAATAAGTATATTCTCTTCCATCCGTACCATTTAAAATAATACTATCAAATTCCCATTTCTTTCTTTTTAGTAATTGCCATTTAACAAAATTTGTAATATTACTTTGCTCTAAATTAGTTACAAAAGTTCCCTCTAAAGACTTTAATAATTTATTATAATTTTTTAATAAATTTTTACTTAATACTTTATTAAATAAAGCTTTCATAACTTTAACTTGATTCTTACCACGACCAATATCTCCCCCAGTTACATGTTTTCTATCTCTAACAAAGGAAAGTGCTTCTTCACCATTTAATGTAAGATTACCCTTATTAAAAGTAAAGTTATCATTAGTAGTAAATGTTTCATCATTATATATTTCTAATCCCCCTAGTAAATCAACTAATTTTACTACAGAAGTAAAATTAACTTTTACATAATAATTAATATCAACATCTAATAATTTTTCAATAGCTAAAATACTATAATCTATACCATACATTCCAGCATGAGTTAATTTATCTTTAGTCCCTTTTCCTATATCAATGTAATAATCTCGTGGTATCCAAGTGATTATAATTTTACCTAATTTAGGATTAACACTAACTAAAATATTAACATCACTTCTTGATACGTCACTAATACTACCATAAGTATCTATACCACTTACATAAATATTAAAAGGTTCTTTAGTTATATTAATAGCATTTTTAACATTATTTATATTAAGTTTTATTTCTATAGTATAAATAACTTTTAATTTATTATAAGTATTAGAATCATTTTCTTCTAATAAAGTAAGTTCACTATTTTCTAATATAATAGCTTCTATTTTATTATTAAGTAATCCATTAATTAATTCATCTTTACTATTTAATTCTTGATAAGTAAGATCAACTTTTTTTAATTTTTTCTTAATATTTTTTAAATTATCAACATTATAATAACCTAGTTTTTTATTATCTAAATCATCTATTTTAGAATAATTACTATCACTTAAGACTACTACATTATAATTTTTAGTAAGGTATCCACCATTAGTGGCATTAAATAAAAAACCTAAAGTATTAACTAAATATATTTCAATAAATAAAGATAATAAAATTAATAAAGTACTTAATAAATAACCAATATATCTTATTCCTCTTATTTTACTAAAATTAAGTAACGATAGTCCTAGTATAGAGAAAAGAGCTAAAATAAATAATATAATAGTAATTAAAATAGGAATAATATTTAAATAAAAGATCGTAGCAAATAATATAATAATCACAATTAATAAGCATAACGCAAAGATTTTAGTTATTTTTCTTCTTTTTCTTTTTCTTGATTTACTTACATTATTCATCTTCTTACTCCGTAATTTAATTATAACAGACTAAATAAAAAGAGATTATTGAAACAATAATCACTTAACATTTACTTAACATTAGATTAATTATAAATTTTTTTACCTGATAATAAAAGATCTAAATTTCTTTTAAAGTAATCCCATAAATTAGCTTTTTTAACATCTTTATTAACAGTAATATCAACAGTTGTTATCATATTGCCGTCATTATCAATTATTTCAGCTGTTCCTACTTTATCACCTTTTTTAACTGGAGCAGTTATTTTATTAAGTTTTACATTGATGGTATAATCTTTTTTAGCATCATTTATATTTAATAGTTCAGTAGCGTCATTCATTAAAACAACATCTACTGTTTCATCTTTTCCTTTTTCGACTCTTACTTTATCAATTATTTTATTTTTTTCATAAATAACCGATAATTTATAAGTATTAAAACCATAATTTAACATTTTGACAGTATCACTTGTTCTATTATCTGGTGAATCAACACCCATAACAACTCCAACTAAACGCATATTATTTTTTTGAGCCGTTGATGTAAGACAATAACCAGCACTTTCTGTAAAACCGGTTTTAAGACCATCAACATCTTTATAAAATCTAACTAATTTATTAGTATTAACTAACCATGTATTAGAGCCATCTGGTCTTTGTAAATAATCTTCATAAATACTAGTATAATTTAAAATTTCTGGATAATTACTAACTAAATAACTACCCATTAAAGCCATATCTCTTGCCGAACTATAATGTCCTTCTGCATCAAGACCATGAGGATTAACAAAATTAGTATTAGTACAGCCTAATTCTTTACATTTATTATTCATCATTTCTACAAATTTTTCTTCAGTTCCTGCCACTTTTTCACTCATGGCTACAACAGCATCATTAGCGCTCGCAATCGCAATCGATTTAATTAATTCTTCTACTTTATAAGTTTCTCCAGTATTAAGATAAACTTGACTTCCTCCCATATTAGATGCATTTTCTGAAATAATAACTTTATCATCTAAAGTTAAATTACCATTTTTAATTGCGTCCATAATTAAAATTAAACTCATAATTTTAGTCATACTTGCGGGAGCTCGTTTAATATCAGCATCTTTCTCAAATAAAACTTTACCTGTACTAATTTCAACTAATATAGCTGATTCACTATATTTAGTTATTGATGTTGATGTATCAGTTTTATTAGTATCAGTCTTATTTTTATCTTCTAATGGTTTTACTTCAGCTTTAACTATTAAAGTAAATGCAAAGAAAAGACTTAAAAATATTATTAATTTTTTCATACTCACTTCTCCTATGATAAAATTTATTCTAAATATTTTATAATATACAAGGAATTATTTGTTTTTTATAAGTATGTAATTAAGAAAATACTCACTCTAAAATGGTGTGAGTATTAAATATTTTAAACAATTATTCAAATATCATCTCTAAAAAATATTGATTATCTTTTTTCTTTATTTTAACTAATGATCCATTAACAATAGTAATTAGAGGATTAGTATGACCTATATCTACATTTATAATTATCGGTATATTTAAATCATTTAAACTATCTTTAATTGCCTCTTTTAGCGAGAGATTTGTATAACTTACTTCTTCTACTTTTCCAAATAATAGACCTTTAACACATTTAAACCACCCAGCATTTTTTAATTGCCATAATGTTCTTAAAATATCTTCATTTGTCATTTCAGCTACATCAAAATACCATATTACGCCATCACTACTATATTTTTTTATAAATGATTTTACTACATCGTACTTTGTCCCAATAATGTCTTTTAAAGAGTCTAAACATCCTCCAATTATACGGCCTTCAAAATCTTTGTCATTAGTTATACATTCCCATTTACTAAATTCTTTTTGAACAATTTTTTTACCTTGAAGAATATCAATATTATTTGTAATCATAGCCTTAGGTAAATCGGCTTCTCCAAATGTTTTAGCATTAAAACTATAAATTGTAGCAATATCTAATTTAGTTGTTAAATAAAATAACAAAGGTGTTATATCAGATTTTCCTTGAATCCATTTTATATTATTTCTAAATATTTTAAAATTAATTAAATCTAATATTTGAATTAAATAATCTCCACCAGAACACGCTATTAAAGCTTTTACTTTACTAACTTTAACTAATCTTTGTAACTCTTTAACTCTATTTTGGGCTGATGAACTAACTCCATTTTCACTTTTTCTAACATTATTATCTTCAATTATTTGAAACCCAAATTGTTTCAAATTATAAATGGCTTTTTCAAATATAATTATTTTATTACTTTTAATCCCATTTGATGGAGAGATAATAGCTATAAAATCATTCTTTTCTAACTTTTTAGGATAAATCATCTTCAAACCTCATTTTCTTACTCATTTCCTATGTATCTTAATCTTTTAAAACAGAATCAAAAATTATTTGTGATCTTTGAATATTAAAATTCTTTTCTTTATTATTTTATTACTAAAATACTACTTTTTACAATACACTAACTATAAGTTTTTACTAATCACTTTCAAAGTATTGACTTTTGAATTAAACCATAGTATGTTGGAGTTGCATTTGTAAGAAAATATTCTCGCTCCCAGATGGCGCGAGTAATAAATTATTCTGGGCGACAATGTTTCTCGCTCTCGGGTAGTGCGAGTAATAAATTATCCCGAACGAAAATGTGCTCTATCCTATGTGATAGAGTTTTAATTTTATAAAAAAGTTAAGAATAATTTTCTCATATTTAATTTAATAAATTATTTTGTTATAATTAATGAGAGTGTGATAGTAATGATTAAAATAATATTTATTATATTATTAATGATTTTTCCTAAAATAATATTAGCTAAAGATATAACTAATGATAGTATTTTTAAAATAAATAATGAAGTTATTAGTGAAAAAGTAAAAGATAATAATGAAAAAACTTATTTAAAAATAAATAAAGATGAAACTATTAATATTGAAAGTAATGAAGAAATAACTTCTTTATATATAGTTTATGAACTTAAAAGTATAAAAGGAAAAATAAATTATCATAGTAAAGAACAATTAATCGGAGAAAATAATTTTTTACATGAATATATTTTATTAAATGAAAAAACTAAAGAATTAAGTATTAGTTATGATGATGATGTTAAAATTGCTGATATTTATGCTTTTAGTGAAGGAGAATTACCTAATTTTGTAGAAATTTGGCAACCACCTTGTGAGATGGCTGACTTATTACTTTTCTCTACTCATAGTGATGATGAACAATTATTTTTTCTAGGACTACTTCCTACTTATGTAGATCGGGGTGCTAGTGTAGAAGTTGTCTATTTTACTAATCATTATGATAATCCTAAAAGATTACATGAACAATTACATGGTTTATACACTGTAGGTATTAGAAATTATCCTATTATTGGCATTATACCTGATGCTTATTCTGAATCTTTAGATGGTGCCATAAAAAATTTAGAAAAAGCTAATCTAACAACTGAAGATGCTATGCAATATGAAGTTGAAATGATAAGACGTTTTAAACCATTAGTTATCGTCGGCCATGATGAAGCAGGTGAATATAGTCATGGTCAACATATTTTAAATACATATATTTTAAAAGATGCCATTAAATATGCAAATGATAATACCTATGATGAAGCATCAATTAAAGAATATGGTTTATGGAATCCTTCTAAAGTTTATCTTCATTTATATAAAGAAAATCCTCTTGTTATGGATTATGATACTCCCCTTTCTTCATTTGATGGTAAAACAGCTTATGAAGTATCAAAAATGGGTTATAGTAAACATTTAAGTCAACAATGGACATGGTTTACTGGTTGGATTAATGGTAAAAATAATGAATTTACTAAATCAACTGATATTAAAAAATACTCTCCTAATGAATTTGGCCTATATTATACAACTGTTGGTTATGATGAAGAAAAAAATGATATGTTTGAAAATTTAACTTTAAGAAAAGATATAGTAACTATAGATCAAGAATCTAATAAAGAAGAAGTTAAAGAAGATTTAAAAGAAAAAGTTAATAATAATACTAAATATAATTATATAATTATTCCTATTCTCATTATTACTTTAATTATTATATTTATAAAAAAAAGATAATACTTTAATTAAGTATTACTTTTTTTAACTATCATTTCATATTTAGATTTACCACGATAAAAACCATTGGCAAAATCATCTTCATCATAAGTAAAAACAGTTAAATGAATATCTGATATTATTTCATCTACCAATTTACCTGATGTTAATTTAATAGATGTTAAAATAGTCTCATCATTATATTCGCTTTCGGTTGTATGACTATACCACTCACCTTTATTACGATGATAATCATCATACAAATATACTTCTAAAAATTCATAAAAATCTTCCGTATCTTTAGGGCTTAAAATCGTTTTATTAATTACTTGATTCTTAGTTTCAAAATTAATTTTATAACCTATTTTATAATTATAAGCATTTTGATAACTATCTCGATATTGGTCAAATAATTTAATTTGATTAGTATTATTTAAAACAGTTTCATTAGTATAATATACTTCTAATTCAATTAAATCTTGGTGATATTTAAAAATAGTTTCATATTCTTTAATTAAATTACGTACCTTTTCTTCTTTTTTATATAATCCCACTAGAGTATCATTGTCATCTATATAAGAAGGAGTATTATCTTCTTTTATTTCATTTTGATCTTCTTCTTTATTAAAATGAATATCTTTTTTAGTGACGAAGAAAAATGCTAAAACTAAAATTAAAATAACTAAACTTATAAATAAAATACTCTTTTTCATTTTTCTACATACTCACTTATATAATCATTTTTTACTAAATAAGCTTTTTTAGCAAGTTTAAACATAGGAATATCACTTAAAGAATCTGAATAAGCTGAAAGGACATGAGCATCTTTATATAATTCCTTAAATCTTTTAACTTTTTCTTCTCCTTTACAGTTAAGACCAATAATACATCCTTTTTTAATATCATATTTAGTAGCAATAACATTTTTAATTCCTAAAGATAAACCTAAAGGTTTAATTAGAAAATCAGGTGATGCCGAAATAATTACATCATTATCTTTTTTTTGCTCTAAATAAAATTTCTTAATATCTTTTTGACATTTTAAAACAAATTTATCAATATAATCATCAAAATTATTAATATATTTAACAAAACTTAATAAATTACTTTTAATATTAGTTAAATTACTATGATGAAACATAGCTTTAATAAATTCTTTTAAAGCTAGAAATACACTTTTAGTAACTAAAAAGGGATGTCTTAAAAAACTATACTTCATAAATTTTACAGTTGAATCACCTTTTATAATGGTATTGTCAAAATCATAAATATTCATTCTATAACTCCCAATTTCGTATCTCTTCTAAATCAATCCCATATTCTTTTATATATTCTTCATGTTCTTTTAATTTTTTCTTCATTAAAAGTTTAGTTTGCCGAACTTCTTCTGTTTCCGTAACATATTTTAAAGCATCTAAAACAAGATGAAAACGATCAATTTTATTTTGAACACGCATATCAAATGGCGTTGTAATAGTTCCTTCTTCTAAATAACCATGAACATGAAGATGATGATTTTCTCTTGTATAAGTTAGTTCATGAATTAAATTAGGATAACCATGGAAAGCAAAAATAATTGGTTTATCAGTTGTAAATATTTTATCGTATTCTTTATCACTTAAACCATGCGGATGTTTTTCACTAGATTCTAAACGCATTAAATCAATAATGTTAACTACTCTCGTTTTAACATGTGGACAATATTCTTTTAAGATTTTACTAGCGGCGATTACTTCTAAAGTTGGGGTATCACCACAACAAGCAAGAATAACATCGGGATTTTTAGGACTATTTGAGGCCCATTCAAAAACACCTAAACCTTTTTTACAATGAACTATCGCTTCATTCATATTTAACCATTCAATACTAGGTTGTTTACTAGCCACGATAACATTAATATAATTTTTAGTTTGAATAACATGATCAAATGTTGATAAAAGAGTATTAGCATCAATCGGAAAATACATCCGAACTATATCAGCTTTTTTGGTAGCTAAATGATTTAAAAAGCCTGGATCTTGATGAGTATAACCATTATGATCTTGTTGCCAAATATGACTAGTTAAAACATAATTTAAAGAAGCAATCGGTGCTCGCCAAGGAATTTCTTTACTTACTTTTAACCATTTGGCATGTTGACTTGCCATCGAATCTATAATTCTAATAAAGGCTTCATAACTATGAAAAAATCCATAACGCCCTGTAAGTAAATAGCCTTCAAGCATTCCTTCACACATGTGTTCAGATAAATAACTATCAAAAACAGAACCATCACTAGCTAAAAATTCATCATGCGCATTAATAGTAGCGTCCCATTTTCTATTGGTAACTTCAAAAACTTTGTTAAGACGATTAGATAAGGCTTCATCAGGACCAAACATCTTAAAATTATTTTTATTAAGTTTAATGATATCTCTAATATATTCACCTAAAACGCGCATATCTTCAGCTTTAGTATGACCACAGTTAACATTAATCGCATAATTTTTAAAATTAGGAACTTTTAAAGTTTTAAGAAGTAATCCTCCATTAGCGTGTAAATTAGCACTCATTCTTCTAGTTCCTTTAGGACATAAATCAGTTATTTCTTTTTTTATCTTTCCTTTTTCATCAAATAATTCTTCCGGATGATAACTTAAAAACCATTCTTTTAATAAAGATAAATTATTTTCAAGTTCTTCAAAAGTAATCGGTATTTGATGTGATCTAAATGATCCTTCTATTTCATTTTTTTCAATTTTTGAAGGACAAGTCCACCCTTTTTTACTTTTTAAAATAATCATGGGGTAAATTGGTCTTTTAAATTCTTTATTATCTTTCGCATCTTTTTTTATTTTAAGAATTTTTTCAATCGCTTTATCCATTGCATCAGCCATTAATTCATGATAGTTTTCTTGATCTTTAACATCAACTTCAATGGCATCCCACCCACAGCCTTTAAAAAAGGCTATTCTTTCTTCATCACTAATTCGATCAAAAATAGTAGGACTTGCTATTTTATAACCATTTAGGTGTAATATAGGTAAAACGATCCCATCTTTAGCGGGATTAATAAATTTATTACCATGCCAAGAAGTTGCTAAAGGACCTGTTTCAGCTTCCCCATCACCAATAACACAAGCCGCGATTAAATCTTTATTATCTAAAACAGCCCCAAACGCATGAGAAAGACTATAACCAAGTTCTCCCCCTTCATTAATACTACCTGGTACTTCGGGAGAAACATGACTTGATGTTCCCCCTGGATAAGAAAAATTTTTAAATAATTTTTTTAATCCTTCTTCATTTTGAGTAATTTCTGGATAAGCTTCAGTATATACCCCTTCAATATAACTATTAGCGATCATTGCTTCCCCACTATGTCCAGGGCCAGAAATATACATCATATTTAAATTATATTTTTTAATAATACGATTTAAATGCGTATAAATAAAATTTTGTCCTGGTGCACTACCCCAATGACCTACTAATTTATTTTTGATATCTTCTTTAGTTAATTCTCTTTTTAATAATGGATTATCTTTTAAATAAAGCATACCTAAAGATAAATAATTACAAGTACGAAAATATTTATCTAAATCTTCAATTTCTTTTTTTGCTAGCATCTACTATCACCATTATTATTATAAAATAATTTAAGTTTAAGTACAAGGTTAGTTTTTTACATAAAAAAGCTCGAAGATAATCTCCGAGTTAAATTTACTATCTATTATAGTATTCAACGATTAATTGTTCATTAATATCGCTGTTAAGTTCGCTTCTTTCAGGTATTCTTACATATTTTCCAGAAAGTTTCTTTTCATCAAATTCTAAATAAGCTGGAACATTAACTTTATCAGCAACACTTGCTAAAATAGCTGGATGATTCATTGAATTTTCTTTAACACTGATAGTATCTCCAGGCATTACTCTGTATGATGGAATATCTACTTTTTTACCATTAACTAAAATGTGGCCATGATTAACAACTTGTCTTGCAGCACGACGGGTTTTAGCTAAACCTAAACGATAAACTAAATTATCTAATCTAGATTCAAGTAACATAAGTAAATTTTCGCCCGCAATTCCAGCCATCTTTTGCGCTTTGTCAAAAGTTTTATGGAATTGTTTTTCAGTTAAACCATACATAAATCTAACTTTTTGTTTTTCTTGTAATTGAACACCATATTCACTAGATTT
>CANQGF010000039.1 GCA_947601485.1 uncultured Bacilli bacterium | reverse complement strand
GAACAAAGTTAATAAATAACTCTTGCCCCCCCCCGAAGTACCTTTGTACTAATATTTGCTTATTTTTATTCATAATTTTTCAATTATTTAATTGTTAATTTATGCTACTCTATGCCATCTATTTACTACTTTAGATGGTTGGATATTATTATGTGCTGCATCCCCACCTGTTAAACCAGTAACGGTTTTAAATCCATCAGAACATACTTTCCCTGTATTAGTGTTTGATGGAGTTGCATACCAGTCCATATAAGGTATTCCATCGTGACTATGGCTAGGCATTTCTTTTATTGTAAGTGTATGAGTTTCTTCTCCTACTGTTTTTCCAATATCAATGTTGAATTTACTACTACTAGAACTTGATTTAGAAACTAACACTGTTCCATCGTTTTCTAAGTTCCATGTACCAGTCCATTCTTTATTAGGATCAAAACTTAAATTATCTGTTTCGAAATACTCTCCTATTGGATGGTTAAAATCAGCAATTATTTTTCGTATCGCTTTATTTAGAGTTAGCATAAAAAAACACCTCTTGAAAAAGAGATGCAACTAACTAAATAATTGCACCCCCCCCCGGCTCTAATATTCTTAATTTCTTTCATTGTTCTCATTCCTCCTATTCATCTACTAACAATGATATTTCTTGCCATTTTGAAGAATTGAATGCTTCTCCTGTTGTTATGGCCGTTATACACTCATACAATTTATGACTATGCACAACTAAATCTCCTACTGCATAAGTAGAAGATGCAGAATATGTTTCTTCATATATTCCTAAAGTTTTCATCAAATTTTTTATATCTTCAGAAAATTGACTTACATCGCTCGGAATATTATCAACTTTTTCTTTAATTTTTGTTAATTCTTCACCTGTATTAGTGATATTTGTTTCTAATTTTTTAGTTAAATCTTGTAATGATTTAATTAATTCATCTTGTGAAATATCTTTTTGATTTATTTTATCTAAGGTACTATTTATTGTTTCTAAACTTGTATTTAATGTCTCAATTAATTTATCTTGACTTGAATTAGACTCTTTTAATTCTTCAATCGATTTATTAATACTTTCAGTCAAAGTTTGTAAACTATCTTTAATTTCTTTTGTATTTTTATCTAGTTCTTGCTTTAAACTTTTGTCTACATTATTTAAGCTCTTTATTATTTCATTTTGGTCATTATCTAAGTCAATTATTTTTTTTATCTTATTAATTATTTCTATGGTGTTGTCTTCATCAAATGCAAAAGCCGTTTCTATATCAAACGACTCATTTTCCTCGCCAACTAACTCGCCTTTTATATTAAGTTGTTCAACATCTATTAAATCATCCGTTGTCACTTTTTATTTCACCATCCTTTTTACTATTTTGATTAGATTCCATTTTTAGATAACTTTCATTTTGTTGCTTTTCTTGAGCAGATACAATATTTAAAAAGTCATTAAGAATTATTCGCAACCCAAAAAAAGAAAGTTGATGTCTTTTTGCAAGTTTATTTAAAAACTCTTCCATTTCAATAGTTGCTTCTTGCATTATTAAACTTTCTGGCTTACCCATTTTCAATCACCTCCAATCTTTTCGTTAATTCATCAATTTTATATATTAACTTTTTAATAAGAAATAAATCTAGTTTTGCTAGACTCTTTCCACTATACATTGAAGTTGTTTCACTTGTTTCAATATCTAATACTTTACCTATATTGGTATTCTCTACATCATCTAACATGAATCCATATTTATTTTTTCTATCATTATCACTAGAAATATAAGATTTTTTATAATCATAAGAATATAATGGTAACTTTTCTATCTCCTCATAAATAGAATCAAGAAAACTATTATCTAAGCATTTTATATTTTCTTTAATTCTTTTGGAACTAGCTTCGTTTATATAAGCAGTTAATAAAATCTGAGAACCATTAACTTTTCTTACATAAAAACTATTTGTTGTAACATCTAAATATTGGTTAATATAAACCTTACTTCCAGATACTTCTATAGGTAAACTTGACCCTGATGCACCATGTCCAATATGAACAGTTCCACTATTGGATGCTAAATATAAATCTCCTTTACTATTGGTTACTGATGCACAATTGGATATACCATGATTATTCATTGCAATACCACCATTTCCAGTAATATTTAAACCTGAAACTTCAGGATGTTTAGTCCAACCTGTGCCCATTTTTAAATAATATGAATTACCACCAATACTAATAGAAGAACTGGACATTGTTCCACCACTAATTCTATCAGCATTTAATGACCCTCCTGTAATATTACTTGCATTCAAATTTTTTACAGTTATATTATTCCCATCAATAGTACCACCACTAATTTTATCAGCGCTCATTGTTCCACTTGTAATATTACTTGCGTTTAAATTTTTTACATTTATATTATTTCCATCAATAGTACCACCACTAATTTTATCAGCACTTATTGTTCCACTTTTTATGTTGCTAGCGTTTAAATTAACAACATTTACAATCGATGCATCTATCGTTCCTGTTGTAATATTATCTCCACAAATTGTTGTTTTACCAGTAGTTGATAAATCTTCAAAAGCCACTAAACCATTCATTACAATAGTACCAACCTGTTCAGTACCATTTACGCTTAATTTAATGCTTGCCTCTTTACCTTCACTATTCTCAACACCTAAAATAATAGAACCTGCAAGCATTTCAATTCTTGCTTTAGCACTTTCCATAGTTTCATATGTTGATTCTACATCAAACAAAATGCTACTTTCTGTTAATTTTAATTGAGCATAAGTAGCCCAATAATTATTACTTGCATCATTTGTTACATATTCTAAAATCATATTATAAAGATTAGTTTCTTCAATATAAATATAATTTTCTCCATCAAATAATTCTATTGAAATAGGTTCAATTTTTTTATATATTGGCTCTTCCAATTCCACTCTATTGTTCATTTCATCTAAAGTAAAATATCTTGTAATTTGCCCAACTAATTCATGATTTGAATTTAATTGAATTTCAAATATATCTTTCTTTTCACCATCAGAAAGTAGTGGATAATCTAAATCAATTACATATTTATGAATATTTTTACTTGGATTGCCTTTAGGTTGTGTATCCACACATAATGTTAATGTGTTTGATTTAATATATTTTCTAAAACCCGAAATAAATCTATGATTACTTATAAATTTATTTTTACTTAAGAAAAAAACATCATCAATGTTTCTATATTCATAATAGCCTTCAATTGCAAAATACAATGCTATTGATTCGGAACCATTTCCAAAATTTAATTGTCCAGTACCACTGGCAAATCCACATAAAGATTGAACTTGACTTACTAAAAGTGTTATCTCATCTATTAGCATTTCAATTTTTGAAATTCTTTCTAACGACTTCGAAAAATCACTATTAGTAACATAGTTTTCTTGAAGCAAAAGTGTTATTTCATTATATTTTTGAACAATTAATGATACAGTCTTTGAATAAGTATAAGACAAAGTAGAATTTTTTACATAATTAGAAGTAATACTATCTATCTGTTGCAGTATATCAGCAACTGATTTATCCTTTGCTGATAATAAATCAGAAAGTAATGCTTTAGTATCTCCTATATCAAATGTTGATGATGTAGGATTACATATATCAATCTTTCTTTTTATAATTCTTAAGTCTTTATCTAAATTAATTAAAGGATTTTTTACTGGATAAATATTTCCTAATTTAAATTCTTCAAAACTATCATCAATTAGTGATAAATCCACAGCAGTAATCTTATGTGACTCAGTTGCAGCATTATAATCTTCAAGATATTCTGTTGCTTTTCTTAATAGGTTTTCTGCAATTTCAATATCATTAAATTCAACAACTTTAGTAATAATCCCTAATTCATTTACTAAATTCGTATCTAACCAAATTACATTATTATTTACACTTGCAATAGTTAATCTTTCATCTGTATCAATTAAATTTCCAGCAGCATCTTCTGTTTTAATTTTTGCACCAAGTGGAATGAGTCTTGTAAAAGTAGTTGAATAATCAACTTCTCTATCGACTGATTTCATATTTTTCTTTAATTCTATCGGTGTTGCTTTCTTTTCACCAATACTATCTAAATAATCTAAGTAAAGTAAACCATCTTGTTTTCTAATAGAAACCTCTCCACCAAAGTCTTTGGCTATTTTTGAATTTATAATATCCCATGTTGTTTCGTAATTTGTACCTTTATCTACACTATTATCTTCTGTTAATGTAGGTCCATTGATTACACCGGGATATATCCTTTTAGATTCTTCTACTTGATTATTATGATTTTCTAATAAATAAGAAATGTATTTATAAAGCCCTGTACTTTCTTCATCCGTTTCCCATTTTCTTTCTGGAGTATAAGGTTGAATAGAATCACATAAATAAGCTAAATTTCCTTCACACGTAACTAACTTTGAAGTTGCACCAGTAGAGTCCATTTTTGGATTTACTTTTAAAACTCGCCCATCAAAAACTTCTTCATTTGTTTTTGTATTAATAACCGTTATTTTTGAATAAAATGGAACAATTTCATTAAAAGCAATATTATTAGGTAATATTTTAAATTCAAATGAAGGAATTGTGTTTATTCCTTCGTTGATATTTCCACTTACTAATTTAGAAAATTCTTTATTAGTTCCCATATTGTGAATATTATATTTCACACCATTATTATTTAAAATAACTTTATACATTAGAACACCTCATTAATAAAAGTAAATGTAACTGTACCAGTACCGGTGATTTTTATATTATTTTGCATTTCGAGAGTAAAATTCGGATCTTTATAAGTACCTTTGTTTAATGCATAACTCATATTATCTTTTTCTATAACCATTTCAGCAGATGTTACTATAGTAGGAATTATTTTATGATTACTTTCTGTTTGAAATGAAGTTTCAAGTTCTCCTTCAACATTAAATGAAATACTTGTTTCTTGATTAGCGTATTTAAAAGGATCAACTACAAAATTCACTTTTAATGTAGCTGGTCCAAAATCTTCTGACCAATCAATTTTACTTATACTTCCTATAAAATGATAATCTTGGATATAATCATCATATATTTTTTGATTATTAATAGATAAAAGCCAACCCATTATTTTCTGCTTTTGAATTTCCATCTCTTCAGCAGTTAATTCAGCAATATCAAACTCGTATGAAATAGTACGTGTATCATAACTTAATTCACCATTTAAAGTTGAAAAATCATATTCACCATTTTGATATGGAACTTTTTCTGTAATTCTATTAATATTTGGAAGTTCTATTTTTCTTTCTCCGATTTCTAACCCAAAATCTTTAAATGAATGTTTCCCGTTAATTGTTATACCTTTTTTCATACTTCAAGCCCTCTATTCTTTAAATTAACTAAATCTCCTGCAATTTTATCATCGGCAGTAGCTGTTGCTCTTGCAATTTCTTCGCTATCAATAGATAGACTTAAATCTTTATTAGCAATAATTTCTAATAATTCGCATGCTCTATCAATTCTTTCATATTCAAAAGAATTAGATATCACTGTTTGACCATGTACTTGATTTGATACTGCATTCTCTAAACTTGCAGTATAGCGTTTATTTTCTTCTTTCGTTAATACACGTTCTCCTTCATCTAAGTAAACAGGTCCGTAATAATCTTTAGGAACATAATCAATACCTACTTTTAATCGAGGTAATTTAAATTGGTTTATTTTAGATATATTTATACCCGGAACTTTATTAATAATATCTAATAAACCATTAATTGCATTTATTGGTACATTGATAACACTTTCTACCATAGAAAGAACTCCATTAATTGCACCCTTTATTGCTCCACTAATTGCACTACCAATTTTAGAAGCAATACTTATTACAATTTCTTTTATACGATTAAACATATTTTGAATAAATTGAACTGCAGATGATACAGCATTTTTAATGGAATTCCACAAACCAATAAAGAAATTCCGAAATGCTTCGCAATTATTCCACAATGAAATAAATGCAACTACTAATCCTGCAATTAGAGCAACAATTAATACAATTGGATTCGCTAATAATGTGGCATTTAAAAGGTTCATAGCCTTTTGAACTCCTGATATTAAAACACTAATACCTAACGCAATGGCTAAAATTCCTAATACAGTTGCTAATCCACTAATAGCAGCACTTACCAAACCAGTTGAATTATTCAAGTTAGTTAATGAACTTACACAATCTTCCGTTATAAAATTGGTAACGCTTCTTAAAGGACTTTCAAAATCTTCAAAAATGGAAATTCCTAGTCCTTCAACAGCTGAATCTAAAGCAATAGCATCTCCTTCTAAATTATCAGACATAGTTTGTGCCATTTTTTGAGATGCACCATCGCAATCTTCAAGTGCTTTTGTATATTCCATAAACGTTCCTTCACTGTCCCCTAAGACAGTCATTAGTTCACTTTGCGCAGTTTTACCAGCCACAACATAAGATAAATTGGATTTTTGTTCATCAGTTAATTTATTCCATTGGGCTTGTAATCCCGTTAAAATACTTGATAAACTTTTAACTTTACCATTAGAATCATACACTTCTACTCCATAATCTTTAAGCATTTTACGACAACCACTTACATCATTTCCTAGTCTTGTCATTATTGATGCTAATGCTGTTCCAGCTTCTCCACCTTTGATACCACTATTTGCCATAACCATTAAAGCACTTGTAGTATCTTCCAAAGAATACCCCAATTGTGTAGAAGTGGCTGCAACATTTTTATATGCTTCGCCTAACTGTTCGACATTAGTATTTGAATTGGACATTGCATAAGCCATTTGGTCTACAAATTTTTGAGCATCGTTTGCTTTTAAACCAAAAGCAGTTAAATAATCTGTTACTATATCGCTTGCTTTTGCTAAATCCATATTACCAGCAATTGCCAAATTTAAAACACTAGAAATTGATGCTAACATATCATTTGTATCCCATCCAGCCAATGCCATATAGGAAAAACCATCAGCCACTTCACTAGCCGTAAATCTAGTTGAAGAACCCAATTGTTTTGCTTTTTCTTCTAATGCTTTTAATTCATCTTCTGTTGCACCAGATAACGCTTCTACTTGACTCATTGAACTAGTAAAACTTTTCCCAACTTCAATAATTTCTCCACTTAACTCTTTTAAACCAGATATACATTCTTTAATAGTAGAAGATGCCATTTCTGACATTACGCCTTTAAACACTGTAAAGCCACCATTACTAGCATTAGAAGATGTTTCATCTACCAAATCTAATGCTTCATTAACACCTTGTAATGATTTTTCATTCTCTTTTAATTCGTTATTTAACTCAATTATTTTTTGAGCAAGATTTTTTGCTTCAGTAGAATTTTTACCTTGTTCTAATACTAAATTTCTATATTCATCTCTTAAATTATTTAATTCTTCTTTTTGATTTGATATAGTATTTTCTAATTGTTCATAAGACCTTTTAGAATTAGTTAGTTCTTTTGAACTTTTCTCTAATGAAGCCGTAACTTTATCAATTTCGTTTCTAACTGCTTGTTCCTGTGTTTGAATTTTTATTAATTCATTTGTTGTACTTCGAACAATAGTAGAATCTTCACCAAAAGTTGCAATTTGGGCTTGTAATTTATTATTAACAGCCTCTACTTCTTCTTGCACTTTTAATAATTTATTATTTAAAAGAGTTTTTCGCTCATTTAACAAATCAACATTAGTAGAATCATTCTTTAATTTCTCAGCATTCAATTTCAAAGTATTATTTAATGTAGTAATATCTTTTTTTAAAGTATTAATAGAATTTTGAAACCCACTAATCTCTGCTGAAAATTCAACCTCAGCTTTTGTCTTTGCTGTTGCCACTATTCCTCTCACCTCACTTCG
Organism: uncultured Bacilli bacterium; assembly: GCA_947601485.1. Taxonomy (GTDB): domain Bacteria; phylum Bacillota_I; class Bacilli_A; order RF39; family UBA660; genus SIG200. The sequence continues at coordinate 5,002 of CANQGF010000039.1, read as the reverse complement.
CTAAATAAAATAAAAAAAGTGCATCTATTTCTTTTTAGAATCAGATACACTTTTATATTTCATATAATTCATATAATTATCATAAGCCAACTTATTATCCACAACATTTTTTAAAAATGAATAATCTGCTGTCCAAAATAATTTATCACTTATTCCACATATAAAAACATATAGCACATAATAATCTTCTAATTTTTCTAGTATTATTTTTGGTGGAATAAACTCTTTAGGTATTTTTCCTGTTTTATCTTGAAAAGATTTACTAAAACTTATTTTTTTTTAAGTCCTAATAATTCTTGTTGTGTCCTTCTTATTAATGCCATATCAAATGGAACTAATTTTATAAATGCTTCTTTAGAATATATTTTTTCATCCTCAAAATTTGCACATAAATATGCAACATAAATTACTTGTATTAAATCAAAAAAATCTAAATCATCACTCTTTTCTCCAAATAAAACATATTTACTAAAAATATCATATTCATTTGGATACTTACTCTTAATTTTTAACAATAATTCAAAATTTAATGTTAATTTAACAGTCTCTCCATTTGTTAAAGCAAAATCAATCGTTGTATTAATCATTTTGTACCTCATTTGTACTTTCTACTTCTTCTTGTTCAAGAGTACCATTTAGAAAGTCATCAATTTCTTTTTTAGTTGCTTTTTTTACTAATTTTTTATTTAATTTATTCATATTTTTTATTATTTCCTCATATCGTTCTTTTGTGATTTCTTTTACTTCATCAATATGATAAATCTCATTTTTATTATGAATATTTTGAAATTCTTCTAAAACTTTAATATAAATCATAATAATTAATCCTCCTATGCAGCGATAGATTTAACTAAATCATATTTAAAATTAGTCATCCACTCATCTACTAAAGTTTCTTCTTTACCTTCATCAAGATCGGAAATATATGCTTCATACATACCATTACCTTCTTCATCTGGATTAATACTAATAGTCATTTCAATTTCAGCAATTTCTTCAGCACCATTTTCTATTTTTCTTGAAACTCCATCTTTTAAAATACAATTAGGATATGCTTTTAATTTACAATTTCCTTCTTCATCATAAACTTTTCCAGTAATTGCAAAACGTTTATGGATTGAATTTTGACCATAAGCAACAACACCTTTGATTAATGTTTCTAAATTCATACCATAAATTTTATTATAGATTTCATAAGACATATGTATGCTAACTTTTACCTCTCCTGTTCCTGTTCCTTTAACAGCAACAACACTTTCTATTCCTTCACATTTTTTTGTGATTGTTTTTGAATTTAAAGTTTCCTCAACAGAGCCAACACAACCTGCTCTATGTGATTCCTCTTCTTGTTCAAATCTAATTGACATCTCTTTGATTTCATATTCTGAAAATACTTTATTATTCATAATTTAAATCCTCCTCTATTTTTTTATTTAACGCACTTAATAAATCAGATACTGCGTTATTGTATTCTGATTTCATACCATTTCCCATAAAGTCATTTGGTCCTTTCTTATAACTTTGTCCTGTCCCTGTTGCTGGATAATACAAATAATAGAAACTATTTTCTCTTTTTCCTGCTAAACTATTTGACAAAATAAAACTTAAATTATAAAATTCAAGTTCATACCAATTATTATCTTTTGCATGATGTTTTCCCGTTTCAGATCTAGGTAAAAAATTAGTAATACTTTTCGCCATTTTTATGGATGTTTTATTTTTTAAGCATTCATTAATTGCACTTTCAGCACCAATTCCAATATTAGAAATGGCTTTTTGTAATTTTAAACAATCATTAAAATCAAGTTCAAAATTTTGCTTTATTATGGGCATAAATTACCACACTTCTTTACTTTAGCAAAAACTAAAGTTACAAGTTCTACGACTAAATCAGTACTACCTTTGAATAGATAATTATATTCTCCATCTTCTGTTGTTAACCTTAATCCCGGTAGTGAGTTTAAAGAATCAATTACATTAAAAACAAGTTCATCAGGAATATAATTTTCTCTAACAATCGTAACCCAATAATAGTCATATAAGTCTATGCTATCCTTATTTGGTTTTTTGATTTTACTTTTTCCAAATACGATATAATTCCAATCTTTTTCTAAAATGGAATTTGGTACTTTTCCATAATAAATTTGATTATCTAGTTTTTTTAATTCATTTTCTATTTTTTCTCTAAATTCCAATTTTTCTTACCTCCTCCATATAAATAAATACTTCTTTTTTATCTTTAGATGGATCAATAAAAAAAATATCATATAGAACATTTTTATATATGGCTTTATAATTAATTTTTAATTTTTCTGTATAAGGGACTTTTATTTTAAAGGTTAATTTTCTATCTAAGGAATTAGCAAAAATAATATCTTGTTGTCTTTTACTTTCTTCTTTGAAAAATAAATCCATAATAAAATCAAAATCTTTCAATTCTTTTTCATTTACCTTAGCAGAAAAACTATTTAAATTTTCTTTAGGATTATAAATGCTTATAACTCCATCGTTATAACTTTTCATCTTGAGTTTCTTCCTTTACCATATATTCATGTCTAAGTTTTAATATGTCGCTAATATAATTTTCTTCAAATTCTTTAATAGATTTATCATTCCAAACATAAAAGCAATAATTTAAAAATAATTCTCTTGCTTTACAAGGTTTTGATAAATCTATTTCTTCTACACCAACTAATTCATTAATTTTAATTTGTGCATCATCAATGATATTATTAAGCCTCTGAATAGTAAGTTGCGAATTATCTGTAATATAACATTTAGACTTTACCATATCTATTAAAGCATTTGTAGTTTCCGTATCCATTAGTACTCTCTATAAGAATATTAAAGAAAGAAATTCCTAAGCAGAAGGAATTTCTTTCTTTTCACTACTTTCTACGAATATTTGAGGTCCATCATCAGATGCTTCATCTGATTCTCCTGCAGCAACAGTTATAGTTACATCATCAGAAATTTTTTCTTTTGACTTGCTATCTGTTACTTTTACTTTAATAGTATATGTATTTTGGGTTAATTGCTCTTTAGCCTTTACTTCTGTATCCTCAATTTTAAATTTATCATCATCTGTTCCTCCGGCTAAAGAATAAGTATAATCTGGTGTTCCACCTTCTGCACTTAAACTTGCAACTTTACTATCAACTACCACAGGATCTTTTAAATTTTCTTCTGGTGTTACTGTAATAGATGTTATCTCTGGAGCATCATCTTCTTGCACAGTAAGACTAAAATCAGTACTTTCTTTTGTTTTACTATTTTTATCAGTAACCTTTACTTTAGCTGTATAAGTTTTTGCTTCTACAAGATTTTCTTTAATCTTAACTTTTGCTTCTTCAATTTTAAACTTATCAGCATCTGTACCAGTTAATTCATAAGAATAAGGTTCTTTTCCACCATCAACTGAAATAGAGCCAATTTCCTTATCGGTTACTGCTTCTGAAACTTTTAAATTGTCAGAAGTAATATTAACTGTTACAGTTTTGATTTCGCCCTCTTCGGGCGCCTTAGGGTGTGGCATTACCATCTGTTTTATTTAAAACAGTGATATATAAAGGTTGTAATTCACTAATATCTAATACCACTGCTACTGTATTATCATAAGGCATACCAGCAGCAAATAATTTAATTTTATAAGTTCTTACATCTTCTAAGAATTTAAATTCATCACTATAAGAAATATTTCCTTCTTTAGAAGTTCCAAGACCTGCAAAATAATCACTTGGTACAAATAAAATTGCTTTACCTTCATCAAGTGCATCAGTTTCTACTACATCAGTAGGAATTGGGAAAAGATTATTTGTATAAGTTCCGTTTAAATTTTGAACAGTAGTTGCAGGCATAATTTTTGATAAGTAATCAATAGGATTACATAATAGAGTTAAATCTTTATATTTTCTATAATTACCTTTTTCAGTTTTAACAACTTTAGCAACTAATGGTCCATAAGATGCAGGAGTAAAATCAGTAACTTTAACTGCTTCTTTTTCTGGATATCCAGTTTCTCCGTTAAATTTAGATAATGTTACATCTCTATTTAGACCTGTAATTTCTCCTTTTACACCTTTACCACTAACTATACCATGTTCTAGACCGATAGCAGCAGCTTCTTTTAACAAGGTTCTTACATATGCATCTAAGAAAACAGGACCTAATTCTAACATGTCTAATGCAATTAATACAAAAGCAGATAGTTTAGTTTCATTAACTTTAACCATTTTAAAGCCACTAGTTATTTCTTGAGCAATTTCTGCTGTTATTTCTCCCCAAGCATAATTATAGGCACTATGATCATTAAGTAACCATTTTGTTAAATATTTAACATTTTGAAATTTAATTTTAGAAAGTAATGGATGTTCATTTGTTAAATCTCTATAAACATCCTCAATAATTGTCTCAGGCATTCCTTCTACTTCAATTAAATCAGTAAATTCTTGTTTTGGATTACTTGATTTTGCTGTTTCAATCCATTTTTCATAGAATTTTTGTTCTTTACTTGTTAATTGTCTAAAACCTCTTTGAGACAAAATATTCTTGTCATCCATTTCTTTGATTTCTTCATATTGATTTAGTACTTTTTGAGCAATAGCATCTTGAAAACTATCCATTGCTTCTTTAATTTGTTTTTCATCGCCACTCTTAATGGCATTCATTAGTGCACTTGCACTTTCATTTTGACTTGCAATTTTTATCATCTTTACATTCCTCCTATCATTGCATTAAAAAAAGCAATCACTCTTTCTGTTGCTTTTTTGTCATCATTTTCTTTATCTTCATCATTTGTAGAATCATTATCTGAATCTACATCGGTTTCAGAGTTATCAGTTGTTGAAGAATCATCAGTTTCAGGATTGGAATCCGTTGTATTAGGATTGTTATTTCCCGTATTATCCTCATTCTCATCTTTACTTTGATTTTGTAACTCCATATTACTATTAAATTGTCGAATAATATTTACCAAAGATTGCTTTACACTTTGACTTACTTT
>CANQGF010000038.1 GCA_947601485.1 uncultured Bacilli bacterium | reverse complement strand
AATATATAATTTTTAACAAAATTTCAATTTTTTTAATAAATTTTCTTAAAATACTTGTAAAAGATTAGAAAGTCATAATAAATAGTGAACTAGATTTAATTGGAGAAACAAATGAAGATTTTATTAATATTGAGTTTAATTATCAAAGTTATGGAAATAAAAATAATTTAATGAGAGATAAAAAGAATTTCTCTTATTTATGTCAATTATATTTAAGAAATATAAAACATAAAAATGATTATAAAAAAATCAAAAAAATATGGCAAATACAATTAGATGATTTTGATTATTTTGGTAAAGGGGATTTTGTTTATACAAGTGATATTCGTGATCGAAAATACAATTTATCACGAGGTGAAGAACTAAAGATTGTTGATATAAATCTAGAATATTTAATTAAACTAGGTTATACTAATATTGACAAACAAAATATATTAGAAAAATCATTATATATATTTGTGTGTGATGATGAAGAAAAATTGAAAGAATTATATAAGGATGATGAAATAATGAAAGAAATCAAAAATGAAGTAGATGCTTTTGATGAAGCGTTTGATAATTTACTTTATTATGATAAAGAGAAGCTTGAACGAGACATAACAGAAGTGAATGTAACTGAAAGAATGATTGTTAAAATGATGGAAAAAAAATTAGATATTCCATTAATTATGAGTATTACTAATTACTCTGAAAAAGAAGTTGAAAGAATATGGGAAAAGCATTTACTAGAGGAAGCAATGGAAAAAGATACAGTTACACTTCATAAATTAATAAGAGAATTAATTGCTAAACATCCTGGTATAACGTATGAAACATTTATTGAAATAACAACGCATTTAAATCCCCAAGAAATAGAAGCTATTTTAAAAGAAGATGAAAATGAAAGGCTGTAATATTTAATGAAAGAAATCAAAAATGAAGTAGATGCTTTTGATGAAGCGTTTGATAACTTACTTTATTATGATAAAGAGAAGCTTGAACGAGACATAACAGAAATGAATGTAACTGAAAGATTAGTTATTAAAATGTTTGAACAAGGTGCTGATGTTCAATTTATTGTTAAAGTAACAGACTATACAAAAGAAGAAATTGAAAGAATATGGGAAAGGCATTTATTAGAGGAAGCAATGGAAAAAGATACAGTTACACTTCATAAATTAATAAGAGAATTAATTGCTAAACATCCTGGTATAACGTATGAAACATTTATTGAAATAACAACGCATTTAAATCCTCAAGAAATAGAGGCTATTTTAAAAGAAAATACTAAAGAATAAAACCTTTAGTATTTTTTTAACATGGTTATTTATTATAAGCATTAATTAAAGTTTCAAATAACTTAAGAAGATTATCTAAATCATTTTTATCCTTTGATTCACATCTTAAAGTTATATTTGGTCCTGTATTACTAGCTCTAACATAGGCCCAACTATCTTTAAAGATAACTTTTAAGCCATCAATAATTATATATTTGTATCCTTTGTCATCGCAATATTTTTGAATATCTTTTATAACATTAAATTTATTTTCATCTTTTGATGCATATTTTAATTCAGGAGTATTAAAATATTTTGGTATAGTATCTACAATAGTACTTAAAGATTGCTTGGTTTTAGTAAGAACTTCGATAAGTCTTAAAGAAGAGTACATAGCACTTTCGGTACTAAATAAGCGATCATTAATAGATATATGGCCTACACATTGAATACCAAAAGGAATATTTTCTTTTAAGACTTTTTCTTGAGTATAACTTGAACCTGTTCGACAAATTACTGGAGTTCCACCAAGTTTTAAAACTTCATCTTTAAAATTGTCAGAACATTTAGCGTCATATAAGAATTTCTTATTTTTAACTTTATCTATAATATTGCGAACAATGATAACTCCATAATCTTCAATCGCAACCATACATCCTTTTTCATCAACTATGCCAATACGATCCCCATCACCATCAAATGCCACTCCTAAATCAGCATTAACTTCTAAAACTTTTTCTTTAAGCATAGAAAGGTTTTCTTCGATAGCAGGATCGGGACAATGATTAGGGAAATGACCATCTGATTTATCATTTATATAAACAACATCAAGAGGCAATTTATTAAAAATGTCTTTAACTACACAAGTAGTGGTTCCATTTCCGGGATCTAAAACAACTTTTATTTTTCTTTTGCCTAATTTAATATTATTTAATACATAATCAATATAATCTTCTTTGATATCTTTATTTATAACTTTGCCTTTGCCTTTTAAAAAGATGCCATTATCAATATAATTTTTTAAATCTTTAACCATTTGTCCACGAGCATTAGCAAATTCATCAAAAGAAAATTTAAAACCATTTTCATCACTAGGATTATGACTAGCGGTAATCATTACCCCAAATAAATTGTTAACATGTCTTGCATAATAGTGCATGGGGGTAGTAGTTAGTCCATAGTCAATAACATCAATCCCGGTTTCTAGTAATCCTTTTAGTAAACTACTATGTAAATTTTTACTAGATAAACGATTATCATAACTAATGACACAACATTTTTGATTTAAAAATTCTTGTAAATAAGAGCCATATCCTAAACCTATCTTGTAGGCAACATAATTGTTAATTTCTGTTGGTACTTTACCTCTTATATCGTATTCTCTAAATATATTGTCTTTCATTATATCCCTCTTATTCTTTATTCATTATATCACAAAAAGTTAGATAAACATATAGTATAAAAGGAGGTTTTTATGAATAACGATTATGAATTTGGTAATAATTTTTATAATTATTATGATGAGGTTGGTGTAGAGGGGACTATATATAAAAAATTAGCTCCTGAACAAGAGCAATCTAGACAACCGGGATTTGAATATGTGATGGATCCTTTACCAATTTTTGATAACCCTAATTATAAAGGGAGTGGTAAACTAAAGGGTAAGGTAGCGATTATAACAGGTGGTGACAGTGGTCTTGGTAGAGCTTGTGCTGTATATTTTGTTAAAGAAGGTGCTAAAGTAGTAATTCCTTATTACGATGAACATATTGATGCTAATTATACTAAAGAATATATTGAAAAATTAGGTGGCGAATGTCTTTTATTATCAGGAGATATAACTGATCCTTGTTTTTGTCAAGAAATAGTTGATGCAACTTTAGAAAAATTTGGGAAAATTAACATTTTAGTTAATAATGCTGGAGTTCAATTTCAAGCTGATAGTATTGATTTAATAACTGATAAACAATTTGATTATACAATGAAAGTAAATGTTTATGGAATGTTTTATTTAACTAAAGCAGTTATTCCCCATCTTCATAGTGGTGATTCTATTATTAATGTTTCTTCAGTAACAGCTTTTTATGGTGATCCACAGTTAATTGATTATGTAACTACTAAAGGAGCTATTGTTGGTTTTACCAGAGCTTTAGCTAGAAATTTAGCTTTAAAAAATATTAGAGTAAACGCTATTGCACCGGGATTTTTTTGGACTCCTTTACAACCAGCTTGTTGGGTTAAAGAAAAAATACCATCACTTGGTTGTAATTCAGCCATGGCAAGAGGAGCTAATCCTTATGAGCTAGCACCAACTTTTGTCTTTTTAGCAAGTGATGATTCTTCTTTTGTAACAGGGCAAGTAATACATAATAATGGTGGTGAAGTAATGGGTTAGTTTTAAAAATTTGCAAAAGTCCTATAATTAATATATAATTTAATTGGTGATTTTTTATGCAAATCGATAATGTTAATGAACCAATTATTGCCATTAGAATTAGTCAATATCCAACTGATGCGTTAGATGAATTTTTGCTTTTAGGAAGAAGTAATGTTGGTAAGAGTAGTTTTATTAACACTTTAATTGAAAGAAAAAATTTTGCAAGAACTTCTTCAAAACCTGGTAAAACGCAAACTTTAAATTTTTATTTAGTTAATAATAAATTTTATTTAGTAGACGTACCTGGTTATGGTTATGCGAGTGTAGCTAAAGATAGACAAAAGAAATTTGGCTTAATGATTGAAGATTATATTAAAAATAGACCTAATTTAAAACATGTTTTCTTACTTGTTGATTATCGTCATAAACCAACAGAAGATGATATATTAATGTATAATTATTTAAAATATTATAATTTAGATATTACAATAGTAGCTACTAAATATGATAAAATAACAAAGAATAATCGTGTTAAACAAGATAAACTCATTAGAAATGCTTTTGCTTTTAAAGAGGAAGAATCATTTATTCCTTGGTCTACAATTACTAAAAAAGGAAGAAATGAAATTTTAGAAATTATTAGTAGTAAATTATCTAAATAGAAGGAGTTTAAACATGGGAAAAAGGGGATTTACTTTAATTGAACTTTTAGCAGTTGTTGTTTTAATCGGTGTGGTAATGGGTATTGCCCTACCTTCAGTTACAGGTATAAATAAAATGATTAAAAAAAGTATGTTAAATAGTAAAATTAAATTTATTGAAGAAGCTAGTGTTTTATATGGAGAAGATTATCTGGATAATTTAAAAGATAGAGAAACATATTATAATGGTTATAAATGTTTAAGTGTTATTGCTAGTGATTTAGTTCCTAATTATCTTGATAGTGATAATGATAATTATTGTTTAACTAAAGATAGTTCTTTAAATGTTGGTTGTCTTGTTGATCCAAGTAGTAATAATAATTATTTAGATAAGTTAGAAATTATTATATATTTAAAAGATAATGAAGTTAAAGCAGTAGCTAATCAAGATAATAGTTTATTATGTAGTTAGGGGGAAAGTAATGAAAAATGTATGTTTAATTGGTAAACCCAATGTTGGTAAAAGTAGTATTTTTAATCGTTTAATTAAAGAACAAAAATCAATTATTTCTGATATTGCTGGAGTAACTAGGGATCGTATTTATGGGATAGTTACTTATAATGATAAAAAATTTAATTTAATTGATACTGGTGGTATTTATGGAGAAAATTCTTCTTTTGATGAAAATATCACAGTGCAAGCCCAATTAGCTATTGATACTTCAGATACAATTCTTTTTGTAGTGGATGGCACTGAAGATTTATCGGAAGCAGATAAAAAAATTAGAAATATGCTTAAGAAAAGTCAAAAAGAAGTTATTGTTTTAGTTAATAAAATTGATAATGATAAAAGAATAGATAATATTTATAATTATTATGAATTAGGTTTTGAAAAAGTAATTGGAGTATCAGCATTACATAATTTAGGTTTTAAAGAATTACTTGATTATTTAACTAAAGATATTAATATTGGTTTAGAAAATAATGAAGATATTTTGAAATTTTGTTTTGTGGGTCGACCTAATGTTGGCAAAAGTTCTTTAATTAATGCTTTACTTGATGAAGAAAGAGTAATAGTAAGTGATGTTGCTGGTACAACGCGAGATGCGATTGATACGAGATTTACCTATAATAAAGAAGATTATATTGTTATAGATACTGCTGGGATGCGTAAAAAAGGCCGTATTTATGAAAATATTGAAAAATATAGCTTAATGCGGAGTTTAAAAGCGATTGATCGAAGTGATGTTTGTGTTTTAGTTGTTGATGCTTCTGAAGGTATTATTGAACATGATAAACATATATTATCTTACGCAATCGATGCTGGTAAAGGAATTGTTATTTGTATTAATAAATGGGATACTGTAAAAGACCCTAATGAAGATATTAAAAGATGGAAAAAAGAATTAGAAGTTTATTTTAAATTTGTTCCTTATATTAATTTTGTTTTTACATCAGCTAAAACCAAAAAAAGATTAAATACTTTAATGCCGGAAGTTATTAAAGCTTATGAAAATAATCGAAAGGAACTTCAAACTAGTTTACTTAACGATTGCATTATGGAAGCCGTATCATTACATGAGCCACCTTCTTATAAAGGGAAGAGATTAAAAATATATTTTACTCATCAAACAGGGACTAAACCACCTAAAATTACTTTTAATGTTAATAATAAAAATTTAGTCCATTTTAGTTATGAAAGATATCTAGAAAATAAGATTCGTGAAACTTTTGATTTAGTGGGAACTCCAATTATTTTACAATTCAAAAATAAAAATGATGAGTAATCAAAAATCATTGTATAAAAAATAATATTATGCTAAAATTATAAATAGGAAAACGTGTATACGTTGCCTAAATTGAGCACTAACCCACTGGGTTAGTTTTTAATTTCTATTATTAGCAGAGCCAATGCTAGAATTAAAACAATCAATAATAAAATGTCATCTCGACACTTCTTATTCATTGGCACCAACTCCTTTCTTTCCAAAACCTCCTTTAGTTTCTTCAAAAAAGTTTAGGCACGCCACACACATCTTCCATAACTGTTTATTTAAACAACTTATGCTATTTTTGTAAATAGATTTTTTGATAAAAATTTTAAAAATTAACGTTTTTGTTACCAAATCTCTAGAGATTTGGTAAGCCCTTTTTGAAAATAATCTTGTTTCTAAAATTACTTTCATATATAATAATGGATGAAAGGTTAAAGGTGATAACATGGATTATACATTACTTCCAGCTGATCGGTATATTGTTGTTAATAAAAGTCTTTTATCTGATACCGATAAATCAGTTATTTTAAATTTATATGCACCTTTAATTGGCTCTTTAGCGGTTTCTTTATATTTTACTTTATGGAATGATTTAGGTGTTGGTGATATCATGAGTGTAGATTTAAATCATCATCATTTAATGGTTAGTTTAAAAAGTGGAATTGATAAAATTAAAACTGCTAGAGAAACTTTAGAATCTTTTGGGTTAATGAAAACTTATCTTAAAAATGGTAATGTTAATGACTATGTTTATGAATTATATTCACCTCTTACACCATCAGAATTTTTTAATCATCCCATTTTGAATGTTGTTTTATATAGTAATATTGGTAGTAAAGAATATGAAAATTTACAAGCTATGTATAAATATCCTAAAATAGACTTAAAAGAATATATAGAAATTACGAAAAAATTAGATGAAGTATATGATACATCTAAATTTACTTTAAAAGAAGATATCAGAGGAAGAGAAAATGGTAGTATTAATGTAGAATCAAAAATTAATTTTGATGAAATTATGTCTAGTATTCCCAAAGGAATTATTAATGAAAGGGCATTTAATAAAAAAACTAAAGATTTAATTAATAATTTAGCCTTTATTTATAATATTGATACTTTAAAAATGACAGAAATGATACGTAGTGTTTTAAATGAATATGGCGCCATAGATAAAAATGGTTTAAGAATAATAGCTAGAAAAGATTATCAATTTAAAAAAGGAACTCTTCCTACTTTAGTTTATCGAACTCAACCGGAATATTTAAAAAATCCTTTAGGAGATAATTCTAAAAGAGGAAGAATTATTGCGGTATTTGAAAATACTTCTCCCTATGATTTTTTAAGACTTAAATATCATGGTGCAGAACCAACTGCCAGAGATTTAAAACTTTTAGAAAGTTTAATGATTGATTTAGAGTTAACGCCATCAGTAGTTAATGTTTTAATTGATTATGTATTAAGAAAAAATAATAATAGCTTAAATCGTAGTTATGTAGAAACTATCGCTGCCCAATGGAAAAGAGCAGGATTAAAAACCGCTAGTGAAGCAATGGCTTTTGCAGAAAAAGAACATCAAAAATTAATGAAAAAAATACCGGAAGTTAAAAGAAAAGTGGAGGCAACTCCAGTATGGTTTAATAAAAAAATTGAAGAAGATGAACTTTCAAGTACTGAAGAAGAAGAATTAAAAGATTTATTAAAGGAGTTTAAATAATGAACTTAAAAATAGATAAAAAAGAAGTAGAGAAAAAACAAGATCAAGAATTTATGAAAGCTATTGATAATGATGAATATAAAGCATTAGTAAAAAAAGTAAAAATAAATAAAGAAGATGCTAAAAATAATACAATTAAATTATTAGATTCAGTTGATGAACTAAAAAATTGTAAAACTTGTGAAAGTTTATTTATGTGTCAAAATAAAGTTAGAGGTCATGTTTTCTTTCCTGAAATAAAAGAAGGTAATTTAATATTTTATTATATTCCTTGTAAGTATCAAAAAATGGCTGTGAAAATGGAAAAAAATAAAAAAACTAAAGATAGTATTTTATCAAATGCCCGAATGAAAGATATTAAAATAACAAAAAACAGAAGTCAAGTTATTAAATGGATTAAAGAATATTATGATAATTATAATCCTTATAAAGCAAGTAAAGGGGTGTATTTGCATGGTAATTTTGGAACTGGTAAAACATTTATTATAGCATCCCTTTTTAATGAACTTAGAAGTAAATTTGGTATCACCACAGAAATTGTTTACGTGCCAGAATTACTTCGTAATTTAAAAGAAAATTTTGATGAAATAGGCGATAAAATAAATTATTTAGAAAATGTTGATATTTTGCTTTTAGATGATATTGGAGCGGAAAAGGTTACTGAATGGGGTCGAGATGAAATTATTGGTACAATATTACAAACTAGAATGAATAATGAAATGCCTACCTTTTTTACATCTAATTTAACTATTAATGAACTTGAAAAGATTTTGAGTAATACTAGTAATGTAGAAGATGCTTTGAAAGCTAAAAGAATAATTGAAAGAATAAAATATTTAACTGAAGATGTAGAACTTTTAGGAAATAATTATCGAGAAGATAATTTGGCTAATTTAAAATAATGAATTTTTAAACAATTCATTATTTTTTAAACAAAAGTTCGTTTTATTGTTGACTTTTAAAAAAAACTAGGATAAAATGAATTTATCAGAGAATGAAGGATGAAAAATGAGTAAAAGCGAAAAGAATACAGATAAGGCATTAGAACAAGTTTTAAAAGATATTGAAAAACAATTTGGTGCTGGTGCCATTATGAAATTGGGGTCTGATGAACATATAAAAATAGATGTTACTAGTAGCGGATCAATAAATTTAGATATTGCTCTTGGTGTAGGTGGTTTTCCTAAAGGAAGAATAATTGAAATTTATGGTCCTGAATCATCGGGTAAAACGACGATTGCACTACATGCTATAGCTGAAGTTCAAAAAGCAGGTGGCAGAGCGGCATTTATTGATGCTGAACATGCTCTTGATCCAGTTTATGCTAAAAAACTTGGTGTTGATATTAATGAACTATTATTAAGTCAACCTGACACTGGGGAACAAGCTTTAGAAATTTGTGATGCTTTAGTTAAAAGTGAAGCGATTGATTTAGTTGTTATTGATTCAGTTGCGGCTTTAGTGCCACAAGCTGAAATTGATGGTGAAATGGGTGATAGCCATGTTGGCCTTCAAGCAAGACTTATGAGCCAAGCTTTAAGAAAATTATCAGGTACTTTAAATAAGACTAATACAACAGCTATATTTATTAATCAATTAAGAGAAAAAGTTGGAGTTATGTTTGGTAATCCAGAAACTACTCCTGGAGGAAGAGCTTTAAAATTTTATGCTACAATAAGACTTGATATCAGAAGAGGAGAACAAATTAAACAAGGTGAACAAGTTTTTGGTAATAAAACAAATATTAAAGTAGTTAAAAATAAAGTAGCAGCGCCATTTAAAACAGCAAGTGTTGATATTATGTATGGTGAAGGTATCTCTCATGAAGGAGAATTAGTTGATATTGGTAGTGAATTAGGTATTTTAGAAAAAAGTGGTGCTTGGTATGCTTATAAAGGCGAAAAAATAGGTCAAGGAAGAGAAAATGTTAAATTATATTTAAAAGAAAATCCTGATTTAGCCGATGAAATTGAAATGCAAATTTACGATCATTATGGTTTTCCAAATCCTAAAAAAAATAATGAAAATGAATAATTTAAAGAAACTTATAACATTGGATTATAAGTTTTTTTATTGCATTTTAAAGTAGATTTTGCTATAATATCTTCTTGCAAAGAAGGGGATAAGATGGCTGATTTATTTAGCAATTTAAAAACCAAATATAATTTTGAAGTTTTAAAAAAAGAATATGAAGAATTGGATTTAAAATATCGTGAATTATTAACTAAATATAATATTTTAGATGATCTTGATGAACTTGTTAAAAGGAAAAATGAAATTTTTGAGGAACTTCATGAACTTGAAGCTAAATTGGGTGAAGCTAAAATGGCAGTTAGTCAAAAAGAAAATCTTGATATTTATTATGATGCTAAAGATCTACTTATAGGAGTTGTAGATACTGGTGATAATGAAAATAGATTTGTTGTTAAAGCTTTCAATTATTTAACTGGCCAATTTGTATGGTCTCCTGATAAATTAAAATATATAGGTAGTAAAGTATATAAAGATATTGACGATGCAAATAATTATTTTAGTAGAGATGAAGATAACAATATAGTTAAAGATAAAACTAATATAAATATTGTCAGTTGGATAAGTTATTTTAACTTAGCAGAATTAATTGGTTTAAAAGTTCCTAAAAAGAATATTATTTCAATTAATGATGTAAGAAAGGTAATAAATATTATTGCTAGTTATGATTTAAACAAATTAAATTTGAGAGAAATTATTTATAGTTTGGGTGCAAATAAAAAGCAAAAGCAACGAATGAAAAAAAGATAAATAAAAGTTTAGGGGGATAAAATAATGAGTATGTTTAATTATTCTAAATTAAAAAGAGAATATAATGAATTGTTAACTAAATATGATATAGCGGATGATTTACCAGCTATACTTGAACGAAGAAGTTGGTTAGTTTCAGAAAATGAAGAGTTAAGTGAAAATCTTGATAAAAAGAAAGCTTTATTAGGTGAATATGAATCTTTAGAAGCATTAAGTGATGAAGTATCATCTAAAAGAAAAGAATTGACTTTATTAAAAGAGCAAATTGAAAAATTTCAAAAAATTTTAGGAAGTTTAGAGAATCTTGATAAAATCCATCAAGAAATCGAAGCTTTAGAAAGTCGTAAAAAATTATTGCAAAGTAAAAATGTTAAAAAATATGATCCGAGTAAAATTATTTATGCAATTTATGGAGGAATAGATGATGATCCTCCATATCATCTAGCACCATTTATTTATGAGGGAGATGTAAAATATAAAAGTGATGATGGAACTTATATATGTAGTGAATATAAGAGTTTAGGTGGAAGTTTATGGTTTGCATATAGTAATTTTCATCAACCAGTCTATGATTCAGAAAAAAGATTATATAATTCTGATTATGAATCTTTTGTTACATTTGAAGAAGTATGTGCTGCGATAGGTAATAAATTATATTTAGAAAATGAAGTAACTTATGATGAAATAATGAGTATTATGTCAGTTTTTGATCAATATGATATAAACAAAGAGAATTTAGTAGAGATAGTTCACAAATTAAATGAAAGACAAAGATAGAACAAAGATAATAAAGAAAACAGTAAAAAGAGCCTAAATGGCTTTTTTTGTGAAAAATTTTATCTTGCGTAAAGAGTATTTTAAGATTATAATTAAATTATAGATAAATTATAATTATATTGTGTATTTTTATAAATTTAACTAATTAGAAATGGAGAAAAGAAAATGGATAATGTAGCCGTTATCATCTTATTTCTATTTCTTGGTATATTTTTAGGCGTTGGCATTGCCTATTTAATTAATTATTTTAAGGGTGTAAGTGCTCAAAACAACGCTAATAAATTAATTGAAGATGCCAAAAAAGAGGCAGAAAAACACAAAAGAGATACTCTTTTAGAATTAAAAGAAGAATCATATAAATTAAAGCAACAAACTAATGATGAAATAAAAGAAAAGAAGCAAGAAATTAAAGAATCCGAAGAAAGATTAATGAGTAGAGAAAACAACTTAGATAAAAGAGAAGAAATGTTACAAAAAAGGGATCTTGCTTTAGAAGAAAAAGAAAATAATTTATTGGCTAAAACCCAAAATATCCAAGAAAAAGAAGAAAAGATGGACAAACTTCTTAAAGAGGAAGTTGAAGAATTAGAAAGAATATCAGGACTTAGTAAAGAAAAAGCACATGATTTAATTATGGCTAGAATTGAATCAGAAATGTCTTTAGAAATTGCTGAGTATATTAAAGATGAAGAGGAAAAAGCTAAATTAGTTGCTAATGACAAAGCTAAACAATTAATTGTTAATAGTATGGAGAGATATTCTGATGATGTAGTTCAAGTTCAAACTGTTTCAACAATCGATTTACCTAATGATGAAATGAAGGGTAGATTAATTGGTCGAGAAGGAAGAAATATTAGAACTATAGAATCAGTAACTGGTGTTGATTTAATTATTGATGATACTCCTGAAGCTATTGTTATATCATCATTTGATCCTTTAAGAAGAGAAATAGCTAAAATAACTATTGAAACATTAATTAAAGATGGAAGAATTCATCCAGGTAGAATTGAAGAAGTTTATGATAAAACTTGCAAAGATGTTTATAATAGAATTACAGAAATTGGTAATAACGCTATTACAGATCTTGGCATTACGAAAATGGATAATGAATTAATTAATTTAGTAGGTAAACTTAATTTTAGAACTAGTTATGGTCAAAATGCATTAAAGCATTCTGTTGAAGTAGCTAATTTGTGTGGTTTAATGGCTGCTGAATTAGGTGAGAATGTTACTCTTGCTAAAAGAGCGGGATTACTACATGATATTGGTAAAGCGATTGATTTTGAAATTGAAGGTAGCCATGTTGAAGTTGGTGAACAAATAGCTAAAAAATATCATGAAAATGATGTTGTAATTGATGCTATTACATCCCATCATGGAGATAAGGATCCTAAAAGTGTTATTGCAGTATTAGTAAGTATTGCTGATACTTTATCTGCAGCTAGACCAGGCGCTAGAAATGATTCATTAGAAAATTATATTAAAAGATTAGAACAACTTGAAGAAATAGGTAATTCATTTGAAGGTGTAGAAAAAGCCTATGCAATGCAAGCTGGTAGAGAAATTAGAGTTATGGTTAAACCTAATGAAATCGATGATTTACAAAGCTATAAAATTGCTAGAGAAATGAAAGAAAAAATTGAATCAGAAATGCAATATCCTGGTACTATAAAAATAACTGTTATAAGAGAGACTAGAGCTCAAGAAGAAGCTAAATAAGGCTTCTTTTTTTATAAAGTTGTGTTAAACATAATGACTGATAAATAAAAAAATGATATAATAAAAATAGCCAAACAAAAGATAAAGGAGGA
>CANQGF010000037.1 GCA_947601485.1 uncultured Bacilli bacterium | reverse complement strand
TAGAAGAATTAAAAATAAACTAAGTTTTGCTTAGTCTATTTTGTGTTATTTAATTTTTTGGACTGTGAATTGTAACGCTCTTCATTTTATTTATTTCTACTTCTTTGTAATTTATTAAATACTTCAGGAAACATATCTAAATTGACAGCAATTTTATTATCGATAATATATTTATATAATTCAAATGCCAAAATATGTTTATCTTTGATGTAAAAAATATCATTATCAAGACTAATAATAGCAAAATCTTTTTGAAATAAAAGACTTGAAAATGTAGGATAACCATTAATAAAACTAATATTAATTGATTTAAATTCCAAAGCTTTAGCTAAATAATTAATTATTTCTCTTTCACTATCTGATAGTCTGCGATAATTATTTATATATTCATTACACATATTGGCCACTTTTCTAACTCTTTCAGATGGATCTGTAAAAAAGCTAGCATAATTTAAAGTACCAGCACAATAAAGTCTAACATCTTCATTAGGATGTTTATAAAATTGTTGGGTTAAACCATAATATTCACCGTGTTCAGAACAAAGATAAATTATCTTACCCATTATTCTTTTAAATAAAACATAATTTATACTATCATTATTATCTTGAAAATAATTTAAATAATGATTAACATAAGTTGTAATAAAAGTTAAAAGATCGACATTAATACGTTTATCTAACCCTTCTAAAGCAGCATAAACATATTCATAACAATCATTCTTATTTAAAAACCATTCATTTAAATCAACATTAGTAAAATTCCCTTCTTTTAATGCTTGTAATTTTATTTCTTTACTATTCATAATAACCTCTTATACTTTCTTAACTAATAACTTTCTTCTTATTTCTAATTTTTGTCTTCTTTCATCTAAAGCATTTAATAAATGATATACTTGATCAATTTCTTTATCATTCATAAATATTCTTTCACTAATACCAAATATCATCATCAAATTATTTCTTTCTTGAACAGTAAAATCTTTAAAATATTTCATTATTAAATAAATTATTTCTTCTTTTGATGATGCATTAATTTGAAAATAATCCGGATAATGTTCTTTAATTAAATCAAAAATAATTGCATAACTAGGTATAACATCTTCATTAATTCCCTTATCACCACTTGCACGTTTAAAGTAAGTAATATACTTTTCTTTTTCATAATCTGTCATTTCATATTGATGTTTTTCATAAAAATCTTCTATCTCACTATTAGAAAATGTTTTAATTATACTAAAACCACTTTGAAATTTACAAACACTAAGCATTAAATTACTTATTGTCTTGCTTAAATCTTTACTTTGACAATTAAGATTTAAGATATCTACAATCTCATTATAATCAAGCCTTTCTTTATAATGCATATCAAAAACTTTTTTAGCTAAAGAAATATCGCCATAATATGGAAGCGTTTCTTCCTCTTTAACTTGTTCATAATAATCAAAATCAAATCTTTTAGCGTCAGGATTATTAATTAATTCATATAAACAAAATTTAATTCTAGCCATTATATTTATTATCTTATCTAATGAATAATTATATTTTTGACTTAAAGCTTCATAAGTTAAACCATTTTGATAAAAATCTATAATTATAGCTCGATCATTTATTGTAAAATATTTTAAATTAGGAACAATATCGGAAGTAAAATCTATTTCACCAGGTATTTCTTTATTTAAATATTTATAAATATTAATAATAATTCTTTGATATTTCCTAGTTAAATTATATCCTTCTTTACTTAAATATTTAGTAAGTTCACTTGGTGTGTAATAATCATAACCTTTTAAACCAAATAAATGACAAATAATAATTTTATCTTCCCTACTAATTGGTAAGTGAACATCATCAATTAACTTAGAAATTTCATCTCTTTCTATATAGCCAAATGGTTTTAAGATACCTTGTTTTCTTTCTTTCATCTTTTTGTTAATATTTTGAATTAAATGAGAATATTGTCTATTGTTTAGTTCAAATTTAGTCATTAATTCATCTTTATTTAATTTAACTTCATCTTCATTATAAGAACATTTAATACCTAAATATAATGCTATAAAAGAACTTTCTTTATCATTTAAGACTTTTTCACTTGGATGTTTATTTAATTCAGTTTGATAGTCATCATTTGTAATAGTGGTATCTTTTATTAAATAAGTTTTATAAAGATTATTAAATTTACCAATAACTAGATTGATTTTTTCTTTAGATAATCCTAATTTTAGGGAAATAGTATCGATACTTAAATGATCAATATATTTAAGTTCAATTATTTCTTTATCATTATTTGAAAAGCTTGAGTTAAAGCGATAAAAATCATTTAATTCATCTTTACTTATAATTAAAGGTTCAATTAATTTAAAACGATAATAATCACATCTTCTTAAACCATCATTAATAATATTAGCCACTTTATTCAAAGATAAATTAGTTTTATTAGCTATTTCTTGATAAGTTAAATCTCCTATTAAAAATAACTTTAGAATTTCTCTAGTTTTATCTGCAAATTCATAACAATTACTAATTACATAAGGAATATAATTATTTTTATCAATATTTAAACTTTTACTTTTACCAACATATAAAGACATTAAGTATTCAATAGTATTAAAAATAAAATCTTTTAATTTATCATAAGGCTCATTTAATTTAAAAGCTATTTCTTTAGCAGTACAACTTGGGCTATTAACCCCAAAATATAGATCCATTACTTTGATTCGATCACTAGAAATAAATTGAGCATATTTATTTTTAAGCTCTAAATAAATATCTTTATTTATAGTATTTTTATGATAACCATAAATATGATAATACATTTTTTCTAAAATATTTATATAGTTAGATTTTTTCGCACTGCGACTATTTACATTACTATAAAGAGGATTATTTTTTAAATATTCTCTATTAATATTTTGATTAAAAATAAATTCCTCAATAAAGTTTTGTTCATCATAAGTAAATTCTTTTTTGTTTTTTAAATAAACTTCCCATAAAATATCATAAGAAACGTTTTTATTCTTTCTCTTAAAGCCATATTTTAAAATATTAATTTTTTGTTCTAAAGAATCTTTTTTCAACGGTTTAGCTTGTGGAACTCTAAAATATTTATCTATTAATTCTCTTTCACTACCATCTAACTCATAACCAACTTCAGCAAAATAATTAGATATAGTTTCTAAATCTAGTGAATCATATTTATTTTTTAAAGCTTGATAATTAATATCTTCTAATTTAAAGCAATTAAATATTCTAATACCCTCATTTTTTATGGTTTCATCATAAAACTTTTTAAAGGCTTCTTGATCTTTAAATTTACCATCAATTTTACTTTTTAATGATTGCTCTATTTTCCTAAATTCTTCTTCATTAACCATTAATATTTGTTCATATTCATAATTATTATATGTATAATGACCAAAAAGATTAAATTCTAATAATTTTCTTTCTTTTGAAGAAAGTTCATCTTTTACATAAAGATATTTTATTATATCTATAGGTTCTACTGGACTAGTTTTAAAATTATCTATATTACCTTTATTTTTAACATTATTTAAAACAGTTAAATATTTAGGACTATCCTCTTCTAAAAAAGGTTTAATTTTTGCAAAAATACTAATTTCAATTTGGTTTATTCTTTGTCTTGATAAATTAAAGTATCCTGCTATTTCATCTAAAGATTTTCGCTTCTTGGCAAGGTGGCGATGATAAATAATAAAATAATCTCTCGCTTTCAAAATAGATTTTAATACAATCATTAAATTACGATCAGTCATTTCATTTAAAATATTATCATAATAAACATTTTTATCATCTGCTATAAAATTTTCAAATTCAGTGTCCCCATCTTCTTTAACTACTTCGTTGATACTAATTATTTTTTGATCTAATACTTCCATCAAACTATCATATACAACACTAGAAATGTCTAAAATTTCACAAACTTGCTTTTTATCGGGAAATGGTAATTTATCATTTTTATATTGTTCTACTAATTTTCTATATTTTTTAACTAAATAAAATAAATATTCTGGTTTTTTAATTAAGGAATCATTTTTAATCACAAACTGATTAATTTTAGCTCTTATCCAAGGTAAAGCATGAGTTGTAAAAGCCCATTCACTAGGGTCATAATTTTTTACTGCCATCATAAGGCCAATATTACCTTCTTGAATTACATCAAGTAAGTCTACATGCTTAAGATGATATTTATATTGATAAGCTACACTTACTACTAAACGTAGATTGCATTTAATAAGCCAATCTATTTTACCTTGTTTAAATAATTCTTTTTGTTCTTCAACGCTCAATTTAGGATATTTTTTAATTTCTTGCATGTATTGTTTTAATGCATCAGTTGTAAAATATTTATCTAATTCTTCATTAGTTAAAATTTTAATTTCTTCATCCATACAATCACCAAGTAGTATTAATTCCTATCTTGTTAATTTTCTAACATTTCCTTCTTTAGAGCTTAAAAGAGCAAAATCTATTTCTTGATTATTTTTAACATCCCATTTATTACCATATTCTAATATTTTATCAAATAAATTTTGCGGAATAGGGCTTCCCATAGAATCTTTAACATATCTCATAAATTTTGGATAACGATGATCTATGCTTACATAAGCCACTTCATCATCTTTTAATGCTTGATAAACCCCAAAAAGATTAGCGTTATCATATTTCCAACCATATTTAAATATGTTATCAATTTTTAAAATATCATCAAAAGTTAAATATTCGCCAAAACCTAAATATTTTAATAATAAACCTATATTATAAATATTATCTTGATTAATAAATAATCCATCTTTACTATTAGCTAATGGATAATTTACATCATATAACAAATCTTTTGCTTCCTTATTTTCATTCAAAGTAAAATAAATTCTTCTTAAATTAGCTATTTTTGCATTATCATAAAAGACTAAAAAACCAACATGGATATCATCTCTTTTTACAGAATAATTAATATTTTTCATAGCAATCACCTTTCGAACAGGAATTATCATACCAAAAATGTTAAAATAAGTAAAGAACCTTTACACAATATTAGTTTATGCTTAAACAAAAAAAGAAGCTTTTAAAACTTCCTTATCTTAAATCTAAATCAATTATTTCGTATTCCGTTGTTCCAAGACCTAACTTCTCTGCAGTCATTACCGTATGAATGGCATGTTTTTCTTCCATTCTTTTAATTAAACTTTCCTTACCTGGATCCATAGAATTAATAATGGTATCATAAGAACATTTATCAATCGCCACTGGATCAGTTGAGGCATAAATACCAATATCTTTCATTTCTGGATCATGTGGATTAGAGTCACAATCACAATCAATGGAAATATTATTTAATACATTGATATAAGCCATATTTTCTTCTTTAAAATAATCAATAATACTTTTATCAGCTTCTGCCATACTTTCTAAAAAACCATCTTGATTATCAGTATGAGACCACATCTCATCAGGATCTTTAGTAATACCAACTGAGTGAATCCAAGCTTTACCATTAGATGAAGCCATACCAATAGACATATTTTTTAAAGCACCACCAAAACCTCCCATGGCATGTCCTTTAAAATGAGAAAGCATCAAACATGAATCATAATTTTTAATATGATTACCAACTATATTTATTCCTTGTAAATGTCCATTATAATTGACTGGTATTTCTATTTCGCCTTCTTCATCCATAATGTCAACCGGAGCAATCTTGGTAAATCCATGTTCTTCAATAACTTTATGATGATCATCACTATTAAATCTTTTACCACGATAAGCTGTATTACATTCGACAATCGTACCATGTAGCTTTTGAACTAAATCTTTAATTAATTCTGGTTTTAAATAATTATGACCACCAAGTTCCCCAGTTGAAATTTTGACCGCTACATTACCTTTTAAATCTCTGTTTAATGCTTCATAAATTCTTACTAATCCTTCACTACTAATATCTCTTGTAAAATAAACTTTTGCTTTTTCCATTATTCACTCTCCTACCAATATTATACCTTTATTTTAAATCTAAATACAACTATTAATTTTTTAATCTAGTTCTTACCTTTTGATAAGCATCCAAAGTACTAATATTATTTAAACCAACAGATTTTAATATTCTACTATCACTCATAGTTTCTAAATTTTGTAAAATATAAGTGTATTTTTCTTTAAAATTAGGCCATTGTATTATTTCTAGTGTAGTTAAAAATGATAATAAATAAGAAATAAAATTATTATCAATATTATAGGCTATTAAATTAAATAAATCATCAAAAGTATTAACATTTACTTTTTTCAAAATATCTTCATTCATTATGCGTTCATAAAATTGATGAGGATTTTTAATTGTATGTAAACTATAGAGATTGTCGTAATATCTAGCTTTCGTTAAACTTTCTAATAATTCCATTAAATTAGTTAACTTTTTCCGGGCTTCTTTAGTATAAATATTTTTATTTATCATCCATTGTAGCAAACCTATTTCATAACTAAATGATTCTAATTCACTTAAAAAACTTATTCTTGATGGTTCACCATATAAAACTCGTTTTACTAAATGTCCCACTTCATGAGCTAAAGAAGATGCAAAATCAACATCAGAAGATGATAGTAACTTAAGAAAATATTCTCCTTCTAAAGTAGGAAAAATTCTCGCATTAGTATTATGTTTATCAAATAATATATAATTTTTATTTTCTAAAACATATTTTTTATAGATATCAAAGTGTTCTTTGCCAAAAACTTCTTCAATAAATTCTCCGATGAAAGCAAAACTATCATCTTTATCTATATTACCATCAATATTTTGTTTATCTAAAGGCTCTAATTTTAAAATGTTTTCTGTGGCCTTTCGCACTATTCCTTTCGTTATTCTATTTTTTATAGGAAATAAATTATTGGTGTCATTATAAGCCTCTAAAAATTCTTCAATCGATACTTCATGATGAGTAACTTCACCTGCTTGAAAAAGCAAATTAGCATATAATAATTGATAAATAAATAGTTCCTCTTCATATGCTTCATCACTTGAAGCTAACTTTTCATAATAATTCATTTTTTCTTCAATATATTCTTCATTAAATCCTTTTATCATAAAATTCCTCAATGTGAAATATTTTAAATTAAAGGCACAAAAAAATCAATAACAAATAAACAAATAAAACTTGCTTGCTTTTTGTGATATACTAATTAGTAGTAATTTGTATAAAATAGTTAAATAAATGAGGAGTTAATGATATGGAAAAATTGATGTTAAGTGCAGATGGAGATATTATGCTATATGAAGTTAATAAAAAAATATTAGATGATTTTGATAATTTAATAGGACAATTCTTTCAATGGAAAAAAACAAATTATTATGATGAACAACTTTTTGTAAAATTTCTACAACAAAAATATGGAAATGATGCAATAAAATTTATAAAAAATTTAGGATGGTTTAATGAACATAACATGCCCAAAGAATATGAAAATATTATATGGTATAACTTTTAAAATCACTTATTATTACTAATTTCAAAATATTCTCCCGGAACAGTAATCTTATTTTTATCATATTCTTCTTTTAAATAGCCAAAGAAATCACGATTAACTTGAAAATGACTATCCGGTTTACAATCTATTTCAATTTTAAAAATATAGTTATTAGCGTTTAATTTTTCTATACCTAACATTTTAATATCATCCGTTACATCTTTAGATGTAATCATTTTTTTATTAATATTATTAATTATTTTTTCTAAAGTTTTAAGAGAAACATCTTTTGAAACAGGGAAATCTATATATAAAACAGTATCAAACATACTATGATTAATAACACTTGTAATCATACTATTATTAATAATTAAAACTTCACCTGTATAAGTTCTAATCTTGGTTGTTTGTAGTCCTAATTCAATAACTTCCCCACGAAACCCATTAATGGTAACAATATCACCTTGCATATAATGATTATCAAAAATAATTACAATGCTCGCTAATAAATTTTTAATTGTATCTTGAAAAGCTAGACCAATAATAGCTCCAGCAACCCCTAAAGAAGCAATAATACTAGTTGTTTTAACTCCATAAACATTAAGAATAGCTAAAAGACAAAAGATTGCAATAATATATTTAATAATACTTTTAAACAAATTAATAATAGTTTGTTCTCTTTTCTTTTGAACTTCTTTTTTAATTTTATCTTTTTTGTTGATAACTAGGACTTTATCAACAATTTTACATAAAATAGCATAGATAATAAAAGAAATAATAATATAAATTATTGGTAAATAAACTTCTTTAATTAAAATTTTCTTTAACATAATATAGTTTAAAAAAAGTTATTATAAAAATAACTTAATTTTTTCCTTTCTTTTCTTCATCTTTAGGAGTAAATACTACTTCTTCAACAACAACTCCTTTAGTTTTTGATTTAGTTTTAGGTGATGTAAGCATATCTTTATAAATAAAGAAACTAATAAAATCAATTAGGCCATAAATCATCATAAATAAACCAATTATTTTAAGAGGCAAATTAGCACTGACAACGGTATAAACACCACCAGCCACAATTAACAAACCAACGACAATTAAAGCATAAAATCTACTTGTTCTATCGGTAGTATAAAAAGTTTGAAATATTTTTCCAATACCTATTAAAATAAGATATCCTCCAACAATAAATCTTAATAATAATTCAATCGTTCCTGCTAAAAAGATAAATAATAAACCTAAAATAACTGCTGTTATACCAAAAGCCATTTCATTACGATTAACTACTTTTAAATTTTTATCTTTAATATAATAATTAATTACTTTATATAGACCAATTAAAATTAAAATGCCTCCCATAACATAAGATATTGCTTTAACAAAAACACCTGGATTAATAAATAAAATTAAACCTATAGCAAAAAAGATAATTCCACTTATTAAAGAATATTTATTTTTCATAATTTCACCTTCCACTATAATTATACAATTAAATAAGTGATTTAGCAAAACAATTTATTATCTTTTTAAATTATCATTATTATCTTTTAAATTAAATTCAGGAAGTGATTTATAAAATTGATTACCTATTTTAACCCTACTATCAAACATAGTTAAAAAAGTTCGATATTCTATGTCAAATTTTTCTTTATTTATAAGACCATCTTCTAATTTCTTATTTAATTTTTTAACAAAAATTTTAATTAAAAAAACATTTATTTCATTGATAGCTATTTGCATTTTTTTATTTTTAATTAAATGTAACTGACTTTCTTTACTACATATAAAATCTAAATTAACAATAAAATTAATAATTTCATCTCTAGCTATATATTGTTCTAAATAAGCAATTAAACCTGATAAATTAGCATGAAAATATAATTCACTCATTTTTTCTTGACCAATAATATTCTCTAATTTATATACAGTTGCTACTTCGAATTGGTATGAAAGACCTATATCATATTTTTGACCAAAATATCTATGAGTAAGTAACTCGGTATAACCTTCATCTAATCCCTCACCTATATCATAACCATCATCTTCATAAAATTGTTCAAAACCACTATATTGAATGCCTTTTTCTTTATCATATATTGAACTAGACATATGAAATAATTCATGAAAAATGGCATCAATAATATTTTTATGAGATAAAAAAATCTCATTATTACCAACATCATAATAACCCGTATAATTAAATAAGTGTCTTTTATTTATACTTAATTCATTAATATTATTATAAAGACAAGTTAAATAATCTTTAGAAAAATTACTTTCTAACAAATGAATAAACTCTAAAAGATAAATTTCAATTTCTTTAATAGTAATATTTTGAATATTTATTTGATTATATTTTTGTTTTATTTCTGGGGGTAAACTAATTGTAACATCTTTTGGTGGATTAAATTTTTTATTTAATTGATAATCTTCCAAAATAGAAGATGAACTTAAAACTATATTAGGAGTAAATAATAAGGCTAAATCTCTATCTTTCGTGCTATTCATTATTAGCCCTCTTTTTTAGCATATTCTCAATTATATACCATTCGTAATCACTACTAATTGGTTCTAATTTTTCTTCATTCATTTTACATTTAGCGGCATATACATTTAACTTACCTAAATCATTTTTGGTATTATCAGTATAAATTAAATAAAGATAATCTTTGATAATATTCTTAAAAGTTAAAATAATTTGATATTCTTTTTCTCTACCTAATTCATCAATCATTTTAAAAGTTTTTATTATTCTTCACCTACTTTTATTTATTTTCCTCTTCCTGATAAATGAGCCTTTCTATATAAATCATGCGTTAAATTAGAAAGATGAGCATAAATAACACTAGTATCAATCATATTACGATTATTATTTCTTATCTCATTAATACTATCTTCATAACTTTTAATATAACTAATGGCATCTTCTTCGCTAATACTAGGTACTAGTTCCATTAATTTATCAATATCTTTACTAGCTAAAGCACTAGAAATATTTCCTATATAAGCAATATCTACTTCGTCCATAAATCCTCCTACAAATATTATATAACTATCTAAAGCATTTTTAATTAGAAAAGCAATTTTTTTGACATAATTTTTCAAGTTTTCAAAAAAGATAGAGCTTTGCAACTCTATCTTTGTGGAATACAAGCTATTCTGATTAGACTTTAACACTACACACTAACCAAGTAGAAAAAAATTATGCTTTATTCATTCTTGCAACTTAAGTATAGCAAATTTTTAATTATGATGCAATGTTTATTACTAAATTTGACATTTTATTTGCTACATTAAATTAATAATGATAAAATTTAATTAGGAAGTGATAATAAATGTATGATGTAATTATTATAGGAGCGGGTCCTGCTGGTCTATTTTCTGCTTATGAATTAATTACCAAATGCCCAAGTCTTAAAATCTTGCTTTTAGATAAAGGAAAATTTGCTCATCATCGTGTTTGCCCAATGAAAACGACAAATACTTGTGCTAATTGTAATCCTTGTAATATTTTATCAGGTTTTGGGGGAGCAGGAACATTTTCTGATGGTAAACTTAATTTTATTCCCAAATTAGGTAAAACTGATCTTTATAAATATATGAGTATTAGTGAAGCAGAAAAAATAATAGATGATACAGAAGAAATATTTAATAAATTTGGTATGGATAGTCAAGTTTATCCAACTAATATGGATGAAGCTTTAAAAATAAAAGAAAAGATTGCTAAAGAAGGGGCTAATCTTTTAATCATTAAACAAAAACATTTAGGCAGTGATAAACTTCCTAGCTATATTGAAAATTTTACGGATTATTTAAAAAAACATCATGTTGATATTATGGAAAATGCTAGCGTTTGCGATATCATTTTAGGTGATAATTATGAAGTTATCTATAAAACAAATGATAAAGAAATGAAATTACAAAGTAAATATGTAATTGTAGCACCAGGAAGAACTGGGGCTAAATGGGTACAAGAGTTAGCTCAAAAATATAATATTCCTTATGTTTCCCAAAGCATAGAAATTGGCGTTAGAGTTGAAGTAAGAAAAGAAATTTTAAAAGAATTATGTAATATTATTTATGACCCCACTATCTTTATTAAGACTAAAACATATAATGATCAAATAAGGACATTCTGTACTAACCCCGAAGGATTTGTTACTAAAGAAAATTATTATGGTTATATTTGTGTTAATGGTCATGCTTTAAAAGATATTAAATCTAATAATTCAAATTTTGCTTTTATATCAAAAGTTAATTTAACAGAGCCAGTTACTAATACTAGAGAATATGGTGAATCTATTGCTAAAATTGCTAATACTTTAGGTGATGGTAAACCCATAATTCAAAGTTTAAGAGATTTAAGACAAGGCAGAAGAAGTAATATGGATAGAATTAAAAAAGGTTTTATTGAGCCAACCTTAAAAGATGTAGTAGCAGGAGATCTTGCTTTAGTCCTACCTCATCGGATAATTATTAATATTTTAGAAGGATTAGAAACACTTGATAAAATTATTCCAGGTGTTAATAATGGTGAAACTCTCCTTTATGGACCAGAAATAAAATTCTTTAGTAATGAAATAACAACCGATAATCAAATGAAAATAGATGGTCATAATGTTTATTTCGTTGGTGATGGATCTGGCAAAGCTGGTAATATTGTCGCTGCCGCAGCCACTGGATTAATCGCTGCTAGAGATATTTTAAGTAAGATTGAAAATAACTAAAATAAATTTTAAAAAAAATAACAAAAAATTGTTGACAAAAAGGTTAAAATCGATTAGGATAGTAATCACCAATTCGGAGAAATCTTGAATTGGTGCTAGTATCACACTAGTCAACCCCTTTTTATTCTTTGAGACCACATTAGTTTGTGGTCTCGTTTTTTATTTATCTTGATATTTTTTCTTAATTTGCATCATTGTTAAATTACTTTTTATACTAGTTTTAAAATTATTTATTTTATATAAATTAGCATATTTATCATTTTCTTTAATAAGTAAAAAATTATTATCTTCTATATTAATTAAAGACCAACTACCTTTTAATCTCTTACCATATAAAGTTATTTTTAACACTTTTTCATCATAATAATTAATTTTATATGTTCCTCTATCCCAAAGTATGACTACTCCTCCACCATATTCATCTTCAGGAATAACACCTTCAAAGTTACGATATGATAATGGATGATCTTCAACCATTATAGCAAGCCTTTTATCTTTAGGATTGTATGATGGTCCTTTAGGTACAGCAAAACTTTTTAAAACACCATTAAGTTCTAATCTAAAATCATAATGATCATGACTAGCTAAATGATGTTGTACACAAAATTTTAATCTTTTGCTAGTCTTTTCATTTACGCCCTTTGGTTCTTTCGTTTTTTTAAAATTTCTTTTTTTATTATATATATCTAAACTCAAAATTGATTCACCTATTTATATTTTGGATAATTATTAAAATTATATTTATGGTTATATAAAATTAGTTTATTGTAATTTTTCTAAACATATTATAGAATAAAGACTTGAATACGTGAAAGACTAGAGCGTGAGGTAAAAAATGAATTTAAAAGAATTAGAAGATAAAAAAGAATATTTAAATAATTTAAGAAGTTTTACGGAAGAAGAAAAAGAAAATATTAATCAAACGGTTATAAAAAAGAATATCCACCCCTATTCAAATAAAAGTGAACTAGAAGGAATTAAAGATGTGTATCATTATATAAATTACATTATGCGTGAAGAAAGCTCATTTCCCTATCCTAAAGGATACAAACGTCCTTTAACTGAAGAATTATTGCAAGAAATAAATAGAACTATTTTATATCATTACTCATTTTTGTTGCCCTGTGAAAAAGGATTTTATAGATTGGGGATCAATGATAAAATTAACAATATAATTTTACCACCACAAGAAGTATTTATTCCAAGATTGCAAAAATTGATAGATTGTTATGAAAAAACAAATGTAGAATATATTAAAAAACTTACTTATTTTCATTTGGAATTTTTATGTAATATTCATCCTTTCTATGATGGAAATGGAAGGACAGCACGAGCATTTATGAATTTAGAATTAGCCAGATTAGGTTATCCAATGATTGGATTAAAATATGGTAATATAAATGAATATTATGAAGCAATACAAAAATATATTGAGCAAAAAGATGCTTGTTCAATGGAAAATTTAATTATTAAAGAAATTAATAATGAATTAGACAACCAAATATTAATTAAAAAAAGACGTTGAAAGTTTAATCAAATCAGGATAAAAACATGAAAAATTTCAAAAAAATAATTTAGCCTAGGTAAAACCTAGGTTTGTTTAAGTTTAAATATT
>CANQGF010000036.1 GCA_947601485.1 uncultured Bacilli bacterium | reverse complement strand
AATCATTATTTTTTAATAGGACATTTTAACTTAAAAATACTTCTTTAAAATTAGGACATTTTAATTTGTAAATCACACTTTTTGCAAGAACTTTTAAAGAATTTTCACTTTGATATAACCAGTTATATAATCATTATATGAAAAACTTTTTTCTACTCCATCAGTAAGAATTGTAAAAATGTTAGGATATGTTTTATAGAGAGTTCCTTCATATCTTTGAATTTTATTTCTAAGTCCATAAACTGTAACAACGACTTTTTTATTTAAATGGGATTCTATTTGACTTTTAACTAAATCGATATTCATTATCTTGGATACCCCACATACATTAAGCCATTTGAAATAATTCCACCCATACCATCTTTACCATATTTAGTTTTTTCTAAAGTACCTTTTAAATCAATTTCTTTATTTCTTTCCGTAAGAGCAATAGTAGTAGCAATAATGGCTGGATCAAGGGCATGAATATTAACTCTTTTAGGACTTGAAGCAAAATTAGCCCCGGCTTTAATTAATTCTTCATAATTACTTTGACAAGCACCAGCAATAATTACTAATTTTTCATGACTTTTTTCATAATTACGGGCAGCTTTTATAGCTTTAATAAAATTTTTGGTATTCTTATAATTTTCAATATCTTTAGCACTACCTTTTTTCTTATAATAAGCATCATGTCCAGTAATAATTAAAATATCTGGTTTATATTCATTTAAAAGAAGTCTTACTTGTTCATACATATCCTCTTCTTTTATCTTTTTGCCAATAGCATAAACACCCATATATTTATAGTATTTGAGACATTTATCTAAAAATTCGCCATCGCTATCTAAATGGACTATTTTACCCGGCAAATAGAAAAAATCATCATCAACTTTAACTTTTTCTCCTCGGTCTAAATCTTTAAAATCTTCTTCTCTTGGTTTCTCACATTTAACTAAATCTGATATTTCACTATCAGCATATAATCTTACTTCTGCTCCTTTTAAATAACAAATACCATCTTTAATATTGATGACTTTAAAAACTGTATCATTATTATAACTTTTTCTTGTTACATAATCACCAATGGTAACCCCCTCATTTTCCATATATATCACCAATAAATTATATGTAGAAAAAGATGTAAACATGAAAAAATCTTTGACTTACTTAATCAAAGATTCATCATTTAAAATAATCGCTCTTAAGATTTTTTCTTCTTCACTACTTAATTTTAATTTTTTAGCATTAAATTCTTTTTTCCCACTGCGGGACGCTAATGATTTTATTACATTTAAAGCTTTTTCCATTTTATCTAAAGAAAAATTAATAGTTCTTTCTTTATAATAATATTTGTTTTTTATTACATAGCATTTATCATTTTGACATTTATCATAATTACTTGCCACTAAAGTTTTAATAACATTATCATCTACTAAAAATATATAACTCTCATTTTCAACATCATATCTTATTTTGTATACATAGTCATTAATGATGTATTCAGTTCTATTATATTTAAAGTTAATAATTATATAAGATAATACTACACCTATTACAATTATAATTAAGGCAATAAAAAGACCAAATAATAAAGCTTTACGATCACTATCATTAATTTCCATATTGCTCACCTTTTATTCTTTATTTAAGTATAATTTATTTTAAACTAAAATTCAATTTATTTAAATAAATTCTTGAATATTAATATCATAAAGAACTATTTCATTATTTTCATAATTAATTATGGTATTATTATCTTCTATAGTATAATCTAAATTATTAAGAGGAATACTTGCTTTTAAAACATAATCTTCTGGTAAAAATACTCCTCTTGCTCCTAAAGGACTATTCTTGCTAATATCTTTAAATAACAAAACATTTTTATTTGTAATAACAATACTAAAATTATAGGTATCATCATTAATATCAACTATCCCATTAACTTTTTCTCTTATAATTTGTTCATTATTTTCTAAAAAATCATAATTATACATAATAATTCCTCTCTAATTAAATTTAACTTTTTACAATAGCAAATACTATTCCCCAAATAATAAATATAATTACCGTTGTTATTATTATAACTTTTAAAGTTTTATCCATTTTTAAGCCTTTCTAATTTTTTCTCTTTTAATTTTATTTTTTCTTTAGCTTTTAAAATATCATCTTTACTTAAGCCAACTTTTATATCAACTTTAATAAATTCTTCTAGATTAGGTATATATCCATCATCAAAGACAATGTAATTAATATTATTTCCTAAAGTTTTAACATAATTTACAATATTTTCTCGATGCATAATTGGATCATAACCAACATCGCAAGCTCCAATTACGCACTCATGTAAATCATATTTTTTTAATTCTTCTAAAACTCTCTCATATCCACCTTTTACTCTTAACCAAGTAGAACAAATTACAATATACCCATTAGTTTCTTTAATTAATTCTTGCAAATTTATAAATGCTTCTTCTTCAAAGGGATAATTTAAGCCTGAATGAGGTTTCCTTTCCCCTTCATAAGCTTTTTTTAAACTACGCCAAGAATTTAAAACACCATCAACATCTAGAAAAAATACTATCATTTTAATCTCCAAATAAAGAATTATAAATATCTAAAAAAATATCTTCACTTAACTCTTCTGCTCTTATATTATCATCTAAATTATGTTTTTGTAAAACTTCTTTAATCTTTTCATAATCATAATTTTGTAAATTGTTCTTTAAAGTTTTTCTTTTCATTTTAAAAGCATCATTAATTAATTTAAAATATTTATCAGTATTAACATGAGGTTTATCTACTCTTTTAGTAAATTTAATAATAGCACTTTCTACTTTAGGTACAGGATTAAAAGCATGTTTACTCACTTTAAATAATTTTTCCACTTTATAATAATAATTTAGATATAAAGTAATACTGCCGTAAGAACTAGTTGCTTCTTTAGCTGAAAAACGCTCTGCTACTTCATCTTGAACCATAAATATCATTTCATTAACAAGAAGATTTAAATTAATTAGATATTTAATAATGGGGGTTGTTATATAATATGGAAGATTACCAACAATATATAATTTATCATAAATTATATTTTTAATATCTTCTTTTATATCACTTTGAAGAATATCTTTATATATTATTTTAGTTTTATTATCTTCTAAAGCATTGAGATAAATTTTCAAATCAGTATCTATTTCATAACATATAAGATTAGCATTTTTTTGTTTTAATTTTTTAGTTAAAGCACCCATTCCTGGACCAATTTCAATGATTAAATCATTACTAGTAGCTTCGATACTATCATTTATTTGTTCAATTATTTTTTCATCAATCAAAAAATTTTGCCCAAGACTTTTTTTAGCCTTCATCTTTGCCCCAGCCTTCTCTTAAAACATCATATGTTATAACACTACGACCTAAATTAAGGGCATAATTAATATCACTACTAAGTAAATCTAAAGCATTACCTCTTACACCACGATCTAATACAATAGCAATAACTGGTTTACTTGAGACAAATGATTTATTAAATCTAACGATGGTACCACATGGAAGATTAGATGAAGATGCTACAATTCTCACTGTACCATAAGTTTCATCATCATAAGTTGTTTTACCATCAGTAATATCATAACGATACATACATCCTAAATGACCATTACATAAAGGACAATTATAAACATAACCAGTTAAATCACCAGTATAAGTATCTTTAGCACTATATATATCATTAGAAATTATTTCGTCTAATTTTAAAGCCATCATTGATAAATTAACATTATTATTTATACTATTACTATAAGTTTTACTTTCTTTTTTTGTTACATAACTAGTTGATAATCCAACAAAAAGAATAATGATAATACTTCTAATAGTAATATTTAATACTCTTTTCATTTTAACACCTCTGACTTTATAATTATATCTATTTTAATATAGTTTGTCAAAAATTAAAAAAAGTGTTGAAAACTATTAAGTTATCAACATTTTTAATTTAATAATTATTATTTTTTTAATTCTAATTCTTTTTGATTAATTGGTGAATACATAAAATTATTAGTTGCTTGATATTCATTATAATATTTATCAGGTAAATACTCTTGCCATAAGCTATATCCGGGAACTTCAGTGTAATTAGCGTTAGATGTAGCATGAATATTTACATAATATAATGTTTGAATACCAATACTAATTTCTTTAGCTTCCCCTAAAGCTAATAATTCTATAAATTCTTCTTTAGAATATTTAGTTTTTATTTCTATTGGTTTTTCAACTTCTATTGGTTCTTCAATTTGTTCCAAAGTTTCTTCAATAGGTTTTTCATCAATATCATCATCTTTTTTATTCTCTTGTTTTTCTGGTATTAATGCTATACCACATGTAACAATTATGGCACTTAAAATAACACGTGCAATTATTTTTTTTATTTTGTCTTCCAAAAGACATCCCTCCAAAGCAAAATAGTATTATACACTATTTATCATTATTTGCAAGAAAAAGTTTATTAAAATTATTAGCACATATATGAGAAAGATCAGTTATAGATATATTAAATAAATTAGCAACAAAGGTAGCAATATCAAAAATATGCCCTGGATTATTTTGGGTACCTCGATAAGGCTCTGGTGTTAAATAAGGTGAATCTGTTTCTAATAAAAGTGATTCTAAAGGTACATTTTTAATAACTTCTTTAAGATTAGCATTTTTAAATGTTATAACTCCATTAACCCCAAGTAAAAAACCCATTTTAATATATTCTTTAGCAGTTTCTATTGAGCCCGAAAATGAATGAATAACTCCCTTAACATGATATTTTTTTAACGTATTTATCGTATCAAGGGTGGCATCTCTACTATGAACAATAACGGGTATATGATATTTTTCTGCTAAAGATAATTGTAATTCAAATAACTTAATTTGCTCATCTTTCTCTTCTTTAGAATAGTGATAATCTAAACCAATTTCCCCAATAGCTATTACTTTAGGATTACTTAAATTGTCTTCAATAAATTTTATATCCGATAAACTGTATTCTAAAACACTTTCAGGATGAATACCTAAAGCTCCATACATATTATCATATTGATTAATTAATGCTAAAACTTCTTTATTACTTTTATTATCCGTTCCATTATTAATAAATTTAGTTACACCCTTATCATTAGCTTCTTTAATAACTTTATCAATATCATCATAATATTCTTTATATATATGACAATGACTATCAATTAACATTATTTAACCTCAATACGATTAAATAAAACTTCTTTAACACCTGTTTTATTATTATCTTCATAATAACCAAAAGTATCTAAAGTAGCAAAACTTACTTGTTGAGTATTAATTTGTTTAAATATATTATTTGCAGTATCTGGTAAAAATGCTTGAAGTAAAACGGTACCAAAACGTATTGTTTCCATTAAATTATATAATACAGTTTGTAATCTTGCTTTTTCCGCTTCATCTTTAGCTAAAGCCCATGGCGTTGTTTCATCAATATATTTATTTGCTCTTCTATAAATATCAAAAATATTATCTAAAGCATCAGCAATATGTAATTTTTCCATATTATCAAAAACTTTATCTTTTAAAGATAATACAGTATTAATTAAATCATTATCTACATCATTATTCACTTTAGCATTCGTAATATTTCCATCAAAATATTTTTCAGCCATCCCAATAGTTCGATTAACTAAATTACCTAAATTATTAGCTAAATTACTATTAATACTTTCAATTAATAAATCTCTTGTAAATGTTCCATCAGATGCAAAAGGCATTTCATGTAACATATAGTATCTTATCGCATCAACTCCAAAAACACTCACCAAATCATCAGCATAGACAATATTACCTTTACTTTTACTCATTTTATCACTACCAAATAAAAGCCACGGATGACCAAAAACTTGATGAGGTAACTCTTCACCTAAAGCATGTAATATAATAGGCCAATAAATGGTATGAAATCTTAAAATATCTTTACCAATTAAATGAACATCACATGGCCAATATTTTTTGTAATTTTCGCTATGATTACCATTTATATCATAACCTAGGAAAGTAATATAATTAGATAAAGCATCAATCCAAACATAGATAACATGTTTATCATCGAATGATACGGGAATTCCCCATTTAAAAGATGTTCTCGATACACATAAATCTTCTAATCCTGGTTTAATAAAATTATTTAACATTTCATTTTTTCGTGATTCAGGCTCAATAAAATGAGGATGAGTTTCAATATATTCTTCTAACCATTTAGAATATTTACTCATTTTGAAAAAATAAGCTTCTTCACATTTTTCTATTAAAGGACGTCCACAGTCAGGACAACGGCTATCAACTGCTTGCGTTTCGGTCCAAAATGATTCACAAGGGACACAATAAAGTCCTTTATATTCACTTTTATATATATCGCCTTGATCATATAATTTTTTAAAGATATCTTGTACTATTTTTTCATGTTCTTTATCAGTCGTCCTTACAAAACGATCATAGCTAGTATTCATTAAGTCCCAAATTTTTTTAATTTCTGATGCTATATTATCGACATATTCTTTTGGTGTTACTCCTGCTTCTTTAGCTTTAGTCTCAATTTTTTCCCCATGTTCATCAGTACCTGTTTGAAAATATACATCATAACCATCTAATCTTTTAAAACGAGCAATCGCATCCGCTAAAACAATTTCATAAGTATTGCCAATATGTGGTTTAGCACTTGTATAAGCAATCGCTGTACTTATATAAAATTTCTTATTCATTATTTTCCTCTTTTCTATTTGGGTTGCCACTCCATCCAGTTCTTTCATCTTCAATTTCTTCTCCACAAGTTAAATATTTAACAAAAACACCTTGGGCATAGGCTTCTCCTTTTTTTACTTTAAATACTTTATCGCCCTCATTTTGTAAGGATACATACATGTGTCCATGAGTTTCAGGATTATCATAATAATCAGCATCAATAATACCAACTTGATTAGTAAGTCTTACATTATATTTAAAACCCATGCTACTTCTTACAAAAATCATTAATACTTCGTCATTTAAATATTTTGCTCTGTAACCTGTTGGAACTTTTTTAATTTCACCGGGAGCTATTTCAAAATCTTCAATCGCATAAAAATCATATCCTGCACTATATTTTGTACTCCTTTTAGGTAACTTATATTCTTCATATAAGTTAATATCATCTTTTATTTCTTTTTTAAATTGTTCAAAACTAATCTTTTCAAAATATCTATCCATTTATAACATCTCCATTAATTCTTTTATTTCTTTAATTGTTTTATATTCTTTACTTTCTTTATTTGTTTTCCATATAACATTTATTCCTAAAGAATTAGGAATCTTAACATCTAACTCTAAATTGTCCCCAACAAATAAACATTCATTACATTTATATTTATTTAAAATTACATCATAAGCCTTTATATTATTTTTATAATAATTATTATCAGCTCCATATATTTCTTTAAAATATTTTAATATTCCCATATTTTTAAGTCTTCCTGTTTGAGTTTCTTTAAACCAATCAGTCATAATATATAAATCATATTTCTTACTTAAATATTTTAATGTCTCATTAACATTTTCATCTTTATAATATAATTCTTTTTGATACTCAATTAATTTATTAATAAAATTAATATCTAAATTAGTATTATTTTCTTTATTAATATATTCAAACAAGTTTTCTTTAGTTAACTTATTATAATAATATCGATGATTATCTAATGATCTATTAATATTTAATACTATTTCTTGATTTTTATATCCATACTCTTTTAATAAATCTTTTAAAGGTTTTAAAAAATTATCACACCAATTAATTAAAGTATTATCAATATCAAATATAATTGCTTTCAATATTACTCCCTTCTTTTTTAAAAAAAGTCCATAAACAAAAGGACACTTACATGCGGTACCACCTTTATTTATGAACTTAATCATACACTTTTAGTTATAACAGTCTTCACTGATTTAACTCCATTATTCATACCTAATTATATCACCCATTAATTTACACCAACCATTAACTCTCTTTAGTAGTAAATATAATTATCTTTAATAATTTCTTCGTTAACTAGTCATAGTTTATCATAGTTTATTTGTTAATTCAAGTAATTAAAATAAGGAAATGTCTATACCAAAAAGAAAAGATATACTATCTAAAATATATCTTTTCCCGGATTAAGTTTACGATTGGTTTTTATGACTTTTCCTTGTCAAGGTATTAGCCTTTGGTAGCTGCACGGTAACATTGAAGAGAGCTTTCTTCTCCTTTATAAGAAACCCAACCCGGCGGACAGTAGAACTCGTCTTGTGAACCGCTTTCCACTGATCCTGAATCCTCCCACGAGAAGCAAGACGATACGCACGTAGGGAAGTCCGTATATTCACCACCAAGGTTACAACGATAAGTATAAATACTCGAACAGTTTTTCCCATAATAACTTACCGGGCAGCTCAAACCATCCTTAGAAGAGAAGCAAGCCCCACCACCGCATTGACTATTGCACACAGAAGTTTCCCCTAAGGAGTAAGTACTTGTACGGCCTTTACTACTCTGACAAATATGTCTATATCCAGAAGTAGCTACTTCAGTGCTAGAACAAGGGTTCCACGATTCAGGGATACGGCATCCATACCCAACGGAACAAGCATTGGGTTCACAGCAAAATGAAACAGATTCTCTTTTCACAACACCTTCTTCGTAACACCATCCATCGGATGTCGTAGTACCATCATCACAAGTACACTCAATTTTAGTATAAGAGCTACATGTTCCAGATTGCTTTGTTTTACATGCCTTTTGAGCATCCATTTCAGAGTCGTATTCAGTAGAACCCGTCAAACTACATGTCCAATATGTCGTCGTATTATACCATCCTTTACTTGATGCACTTGCAGTACATATATATCCTCCAGAGGATGATCCTTTTTGAGCATCTTGTACTAATTCTTCTCCTGCTGAACAACTATATGCTGCTTCTGTACTTTGAGTTGTACTTACATTATTTGTTGATACTCTTCCTGATGAATCGGTTACTCTTCCTTCTATGGTATATGAGGTATTATCATTTAATCCTGTTACTTTGCAATTACCATTTGTATCTTGAGGAAACCACACGCCTTTTTCTTTGGCACTACATTCATATTTAACTACTCCACTTCCTGTTGTCCCATCTGACCCTTCTACTTTGACTGTAATGCTACTTGTATCTTTACTTTTATATGTTACTTTGGTTACTGCTGGATTATTTAAATCTAATGTTATGGATGCTTCTTTACTACCTGATATATTATTGGCTATGTCTTTGATGAAGGCATATCTCGTTTTCTTACCTTCTGTATTATCTAATGCTGGTTCTGTTGGACTTACACTTGTACCACTTACATTTACCCAACTTCCATTACATGAACTTTGACTTGTGCTTATACAATAACTTACTACATCAGTTGCACTCCATCTTATGTTATATGTTACATTTACCTTGTGTGTAAAACCACTATTTAAGGTTTCATTATTTTCTTTCGTTCCGGCTATACTAAATGTAGTTACTACTGGTACATCATCATCTTTGGCAAAATATAAATCACAATATGATGCTTGGGTAGCTTGCAATGTTATTTTACCATCTAAACTTTGGCTTACTATATTATTAGGTATTCCATTATTATTTGAGTCAAAACATTTAGTTTTTTCCATATTAAGAATGTAACCTTTGGTGGGAAAGGATGTATCGCTAGATATTACATAATTACCTGTTCCATCATCTTTATATATAGCAAAACTATTCTGTTCTTTTGCTTCATTAATAACATTAACTTCTTGTTTTTTATTTGGTTTAATTATTACAAATATTGTTAATACTATTAACAACACTAGAGTTAAATACATATATTTCCTTTTACTTCTCATAATTTACTAATTCCCTTCTACGTTGAATAAAGTATAACACAAAAAAATTAAATTGTCACTATGTATAGATGTTTTATCTATCTTTTATTGATAGATTTATGTCACTATATATAGAATAA
This sequence comes from uncultured Bacilli bacterium, assembly GCA_947601485.1. Taxonomy (GTDB): domain Bacteria; phylum Bacillota_I; class Bacilli_A; order RF39; family UBA660; genus SIG200. The sequence continues at coordinate 3,935 of CANQGF010000036.1, read as the reverse complement.
TTGACATTAGGTGGTGGCATTTTTTATGATAACTAATGAAGAATTAGAAAAAATTTATTATATGATTTCAAGAAATGTAAAATATTATCGGTTGCATAATAACTCTCAATTTGCTGATAAATATGGCAAATTAACTCAAGAGAGATTAGCTGAATTATGTGATCTATCACGTTCAGTCATTGCCAACATAGAAAGTGAAAAAGTTAATCAAACATTTTCTATTGCTTTAATAGCCAATTTATCTAAAGTTTTAAATATACCTTTCGAAGAATTTTTTAAAGAACATGACTTTACTAAATAATGTTGTAGATTTTATTATAGTAAGTATGTTAAAATAGTTAAGAAATTTTGGAGGAGTATATGAAACAATTAGACAGAATTAATCAAATTAATGATATTAAAAAGCTTAATTGTTTAGAAAAAAAAGAATTAGCCACAGAAATAAGAGAATTTTTAATTGATAAAGTTTCAAAAACTGGAGGACATTTAGCTTCTAATTTAGGAATTGTTGAACTAACCATCAGTTTATGTAGTGTCTTTGATTTTACAAAGGATAAGATTGTTTTTGATGTAGGCCACCAAAGCTATGTTTATAAAATATTAACTGGTAGAAAAAATGATTTTGATACTTTAAGAAAATATAAAGGTTTAAGGGGATTTCCTTCTAAAAAAGAAAGCCCATATGATTATTTTGAAACTGGACATTCAAGCACTTCAATTAGTGCCACAATCGGTATGGCAAGAGCAAGAGATTTATTAAAAGAAAATTATAATGTTATTGCTGTTATTGGTGATGGCTCCATTTCTAGTGGAATGAGTTTAGAAGCTATTAATGATTTAGGTTTTAATAAAACTAAAATGATTATTATTTTAAATGATAATGGCATGAGTATATCTAGTAATGTTGGAGGATTATCGAGTTATTTAAGTAGATTAAGTATTAATGAAAAATATTTAAAATTTAAAAATAAAATTAAATATTGTCTTGATGATACTAAACTAGGTAATATATCCATTAAATATCTAACTAAAGTAAAAGATGCGATTAAAAGAGCTTTAGTACCATCTAAATATTTTGAAGATATGGGACTTACTTATATTGGTCCCATTGATGGACATAATATTAATGAAATTGAAAAAGTATTAAGAAGAGCTAAAAAAATTGATAATCCTGTTATCATTCATGTTGTTACCAAAAAAGGTAAGGGCTATAAATTAGCCGAAGAAAATCCTGATAAATACCATGCTATTTCAACTTTTGATAAAAATGTTGGTATAGTTGAAGATAATAAAATGACATATTCTAAAGCTTTTGGAGAATATTTAACTAAAATGGCTAGCCACGATAAAAGAATAGTGGCAATAACTGCCGCAATGAAAGATGGTGTTGGGTTATCCTCATTTGCTAAAAAATATCCTGATAGATTTTTTGATGTTGGTATTGCAGAAGAACATGCTACTACACTTGCTTCGGGAATGGCAGTATCTAATTTAAAACCAGTGGTTGCTATCTATTCAACTTTCTTACAAAGATCATTTGATCAAATAGTTCATGATGTATGTATGCAAAATTCACCTATTATTTTAGCCATAGATCGTGCTGGAATTGTAGGAAATGACGGCCAAACTCATCAAGGAATATTTGATTTATCATATTTATCAATTATTCCTAATATGACGATAGTATCTCCTAAATGTATAAAAGAATTAGAATTAATTTTAAAATGGGCAATCCATGAAAGTTATCCTATAGCTATAAGATATCCTAAAGGTGGAGATTATATAAATATGAAACCCATTAAAAAAGTTGAATTAGGAAAATGGGAATATGTATGTAAAGGACATAATCTAACAATTATTGCTACCGGTAAAATGGTCCAAAAAGCTTATCAAATAAAACAAGAATATAATATAGATATAAGTATTATAAATGCAATTTTTATTAAACCACTTGATTTAAATATCTTAAAAGAAATAGTTAAGAGAAAAGATAATGTTTTAACTATCGAAGATAATTTAATCAAAGGAGGACTTGGCAGTAATATATTACTAGCATTAAATCAAATGAATTTTACTAGTCAAATAAAAATTATGGGATTTGATGATAAATTTATTGAACAAGGTAGTATAGAAGAATTATTTAAAAAAGAACATCTAGATAATTTAGCCATAAAAGAAGAAATTGATAAATTATTAAACAAAAAGGACATTCATTAAGCAATGTCCAATTTTTGTATTAATAACTTTTGAATTATTTTAGCATATTTAGTGTTATCTTCATTATTATTAGATAAGATAATAACTAGTCCACTACAATCAATCGAGGTAATAATGGGAACAATGGTAAAGTAAGCATTAATTCCTAATTTAACATCTTTACTACTTGATGTATAACTATCTCGATTATCAATTAAGTCTTTTAAAAAATTATCTAATATCATATTTTCTAAATCTTTTAAATTGGAACTAGTTGCAATTACTTTTTCCCGATCAGTAATTAAAATTCCACAGTTACATGTATCATAAATAATATTACATAAATTTTGGGAAGTATCTTTAATATTTTCAACTTGAGAATATTTTTTTATAATTATTGCATTATCAGAAGTATATATTTCTAAAGGTTCACCATCTCTTATACCTAAATTATATCTTATTTCTTTGGGAACTACAATTCTTCCTAATTCATCTATTCTTCTAGTAATTCCACTTTTACTCATTATAACTACACACTCCTTTTTATAGTGTGGTTAATTTAAAAATAATTATGCGGATATATTTATTTTACGGAAAAAGAAAATAACCATAATAATTTAGAAGGCATTATAAAATCTGTTTAATTGATTTAAATAGGTTTATCTTCCTCTATGTTCCTCAATTTGTGGCATATCTTCAGTAAATGTTTCTTCTACTTTTCCAACTTCGGCATTAAGTTTATAATTTTCACGTGAATCTGATGATAATTGGTTATTTTGGCTTGACTTTTTATCACTTAAATTATCATCGGTTTTATAATAAGCATTGGCAAAGTATTGTGCTCTTTTTTCTGAAGGTGGTTCAAATTGCATAGTGCTTAATCGTTTTAACACTGGCAAAAATGTTTCATAAACTTTTTTAGATGAAATAGGAATACGATGATATTTAAAACTAATAAAAGATCTAACCGGATTTTTACTATCGTTTAAATTAAATTCAATTCCTTTCTTGCCATTATCATAATATCTAATTGGCCCAATTAAACCAGAACATAATTCTATATCTTCACTTAAAGTTTTGTTTGAAACTGGAGTTTCTAATTCAACTAATAGACAAAAAGGCAGGTTTTTCAAAAGGTGGGTGGTACTAATAACAAAACGAAATTTAATTGTTTCTTTTTCGGCATCTTCAATAGCTATAAGTAAAACTTCAATAGATCTAAGTAAAACTTCAGCATCGCTAAGTTCATTATGATTATGATCTTTGTCAAAAAGTGTAATTTGCATTTCATAAGAAGAATTTATTTCACTAAAAAATTTTTCATTTAAACTCTCTCTAGCACTTTTTATAAGATTATCCTTAATTTTAGAGACTAGTTTAAGAACTTCTTCTTTATTTTCTTTTACATTCATCTTAACATACACCTCTGCTCTTATTTTATCATACCAATATTTATTTAGTGATAAATTAATTGAACTTCTGTAAATAAAATGTAAAAGTAATAATTTTTTAGGTATCTTTTATGCACTTCTGTTTATTCGTACCCAAAATGTGCAGTTTTTATTAATTATTCGTGCCAAAAACGTGCAACTTTTGTCAATTATTCGTGCCAAAAATGTGCAACTTTTGTCAATTATTCGTGCCAAAAATGTGTAATTGCTTGTAACTATTCAGACCAAGCCATGTTAAAACGAGAGCTTTATAAAGAATTAGCTCTCTTTTTAATTAAATAAAATTTT
>CANQGF010000035.1 GCA_947601485.1 uncultured Bacilli bacterium | reverse complement strand
TCAAACTTATGTCTTTTTATTAAGTAAAAATAGTATTGATATTTTTACCCACCAACACTATTTATAATACAACCTTTTTAAGTTATTAAAAATATTTATTTTTTTTGTAAAAGTTATATAAAAAAATTTTAAAGTATGATAAAATGTTATTGAGAATAAAGAGGTGGCCACATGATTGATAATGTAGATGTAAATACAGATAATCAAAAAAAATATTATTTAGATAAATATAATGAATATAATTATTCTGTCATCTCTACTGCTAGATTAAAAAAAGGTTTAGTGGGTGGGTTATCTAAAAAATTAAGAACACAAATTAATAATAATTTTGATGAATTAGAATTGAAATCATTAAGAGAGCGAAATCATGACAAATTTTATAAAATTGATATTAATAGTATAAAAAAAATGAGTGAATATTATCCAACTGAAGCTGATGAAATAATTAGAGAATATGCTAAAATTGATTCATTAAAGTTATTAGAAGATGATTATTATAATGCTATGAATAATTATAAAATTTTAGCTAAGATAGAAAAAAATGTTGATATTTTAATGAAACGATTAAACAAAAGTTTAATTAAATTATCCAAAAATAACGATGCTAGAGAAAAACAAATTAATATTGAAAATATTAATAGTAAAGTTTCTGATGATAAAGTATTAGTTAAAAAGATAAAGAGTAAATATGAAACTTTGATGTTATATAATATGAATAGTGATTTTTCAGATTCTGTATTTGAATATGAAAGACAATTAGTAAGACAACAATATATAGAAGAAATTGAAGTTTTGTATGAAGAATATCAATCAAGACAAACAAGTAGGGCATATGATAAGAAATTATTAGATATTAATGTAAAAATAAAAGGTTATATTTTAAAATATCAAAAAAAGATAGAAGAATTAAGGAGATTAATTTCTAAGAATGATCCTAATTATAATGAGTTTAAAGATTTTATAAATTATTATATGGACTTAATTCATTATGATAATACTAATTTATTAAAGGCTAAAAGAGAGCTAGAGTTATTAGAATTTAATACGGTTTTTCAATTTACTTATGACAAATTGAAAAATGCAATTGAGCAAAATAATGCTAAGAATGAATTATATTATCAACAAATTAGTAAAGATGTTTTCAAAAAGTGTTTATTATCTATTAGAAATAATTATATTTTGTTATTTTCAGCTAAAGTTAGAGATCAGATAATAGATTATATTAATAAAATAGATGAACTCGATGTAATGTCTTCTTCTGTTAGAGCAGAATATGAAAGTTTTTTAAAACCATTAATTGTTAAAATATGGAAAATGAGTATAACAGACATAAAAAAATATCAATCTGGTAATAAGTTTAAGTTTATTTGTTGTCCTGATAATAGGGAAAATAATAAGTATTGGTCAATGCTTATTACTGATAAAGAAGTAACTTTAGTCAATGATTTAGGTAATTATCAAAGTGGATATTTATATCCTTATAAAAATGTTATTCAAGTTACAAATAGTCAGGATATGAAAGATGATGATTGTCCATTTAGTTATTTGGTTACTCCAGAACAGTTAGAAAGTGATTTTATAAATAATAAAAAGAGTAATCGTATTATTCAAGATTCATATTATTTGGAGCCACTAGCTCTTTACTATATTGATAATGGGCATGATATTCCTTCTGATCTATTAAAAAAGGCTATTAATGAAGGTTTAGAAATTGTTAGAATTGTAATGAAGGACTATAAAAAATAGTATGTATAATTTGGGAGATTTATCATATATAGCTAATTTACCTGTTGCGATAATAAAACTATATGATGAACTAAATATATTAGTACCGACAGGATTTAGTCTAGAAACAGGATATAGTTATTATACTGAAAATGATATAAAAAAGTTAAGACAAATAAAATCATTGATTAAAGCTGGTTTCACAATTGATGAAATAAAGCAAAGTATTGGTTGTTTTAATGATAGACAATTGTTAACAAAAAAACAACAATTATTAGATAATGGTTCTGATATGCAAGCTATTAAAGAAATTGATAAACTAAGAAGTATAATATAAAAGAATAAAAAGGTTAATTAATCTTAAAAAATATATTGTTCATGACTATGTGTGCCTTGAATGAAGCGAAAGGAATGATGCTTATCATGAAAAATAACATAATATTAAATGTTAATACTATTATTTTTGGTAAATCATTAAGTGGTAAAACTAAAAAGTTTTTGCTACCATCAATAAATGATTATATAAATAAACGTGAATCTTTTTTAATAGTAGATACTACTGAGGAATATATCAAAACTTATTTTAATAAATTGTCTAGTCGAAAATATAATATCGTTTTATTAAATTTAAGAGATTATAGGCATAGTGTAGGATGGAACCCCTTATTAGAGCCATATAAACAATATCAATCAGGTAACATTCAGAAAGCTATAATTTATTTACAAAATTTAGCTAATGAATTATTTCAGGATATTGAACCAACATATGAATATTTAAAAGATGAAATTAAACAATATTTTATAGCTTTAGCAATTTTATTATTTAGATCAGCTGATGTTAAAGAAATAAACTTAAGTAGTATATATGCATTGTCTAGTATGGGTGATAAAAAAATAGATGATACAACTTATTTAGGCAAGATATTGAGTTTTATGGACGTTATGGATCCAGTATATATGTTAGGATCTAATTTAGTTTATTCACCAAAAAATATTAAAGGAGAGATGTTAGCTATTTTTAATCAAAGATTAGTTAAGTTTTTAAGGTTCCCATCCTTATCTAATTTATTGAGAGATACTACTTTTGATTTTAAAGATATTGATTCTAAACCAACAGCACTATTTATCAATTGCAATGAAAGTGAGGCTGTGGATAACTATTTAATATCGTCGTTTATTAGGCAATTATTTGATGTCGTACTTCAAAATAATCGTAATAATCCTTTTCATTTAGTTATGGATAATTTAGAATTATTACCTAAAATAAATTGTTTACCATTAATAATGTCATTAGCTAATTATTATAATTATTCTGTATCTTTAGGAATTAGAAATAGTGAAATTATAGCTAAAGTATATGGTACTGACTATCGTAAAATAATGCTAAATACCAAAAGGGTGTATAATTTAGATTATGAAAATAATTTTATATTAGTAGATGGTAATGAAAAAAGGACGTTATCTAAGGAATCTTTTGAAGATTGTGATTTACCAATGGAAAATTACGAATATCCTTTACTTGAGGAAGAAGAAACAAAATTTTTTAATATTGAAAAAGAGATTGCTAGTCGTATTGATGATATTAAATAAAGATATAAAAAAACTAAGGTTAATTCTTAGTTCTTTTTATATTCTTTAAGTGGTTAATTTTGCGTAATATTGGATATCCCAATTTATATCCATAATATAATTTTTTATTAATAATTAAATCATATTCTCCAGCATATTCAAATACTATACCATTATATTTACTTTTAAAGATAGATAGGGGATCTTTTAGAGAACCATCAATACCACCTAAATTACAATAATAACATTTATTTTGAATAGATAATTTTATTGCTTCAAAGCAAACACCAGCTGATACATTTAATTTTGGTAAAGCTAAGTTATTTCCAGCATAAAGATATTCACTCATTCTAATATTTTGATTTATAGGTAATAATAATAATGCAGTGGATACAGTTAAAGTATCACCAATCGAGTTAATTAATTCTTCAACTTCTATTATTTCTTCCTCTTTAGCATGACTTTCTCTTAAAAAGTTTAAGTAAAAAGGTAGATCTACTTTACCAAAAATAAGATAAGCTCTATTATAGAAATGTTTTAATATTTTATTAAAATATTCTTCATTTCTAAGTTTAATACCTTGTGTTATTTCTGTATATTTTAAAATTTCAACAAAGTTTTTAATCTTTTTTTTATCTTGAGTAGTTTCAAAAGAGACACCTCTCTTTTCATGAAAACTCCCTAAATAGTAGCGAAATTTACTTTTAAAGCTTTTTAAAACCTCTTCTTCCGTTAATAGATTATTATTTCTGTCAATAAGAGGGACAACCATATTATATCGAGGTTGAAAATTTTTATGAATATTAGTTGAAAAACCTGTATGACGATATCCTAATTTTAATAAATTTTGATGTTTTGTTTCATAGTTATTAGTATAATTACAATCATACTCTTGTTCTAAATTTTTATATAAACGTTCACTTTTACAAAAGTTAGGATCAATCTTAACAATATAAGCATTGTATTTGTGGGCTAATTCTTTTATATTATCAGTCATAAATTTTAATAATTCTTCATTATTAAAATCAATAATATAACCTCTAGGTATATATAACATATTAATTTTTTTTAAAGCTTTTCTAATTAATATCATACAAGCAGCTACTAATTTTTTTTGTTTATATATACCACATAAAATATACTTCCAATTATTATTTTGCTTAACTTTACCCCATGCTTCTTCTTGCATAAAGGATAATATTGGTTGCTTTCTGATAAATTCATTATATTCTTTTGAGTCGATATTTTCTTTAAAAGTATATTCCATAGTATCCCAACTTTCTACTTATTATTATACACTATCTTTTCCTTTTATTGCAATAATCTTATTTTTATTAAGATAACTTTAACTTGTTTTAAATGTTAAACAATAGTATAATTAATAATAGATGGGTGATAAACTTGCGTAAAGATAATTTTTTAAGAGGAGCATTTATTGCAACTGTATGCTTAATTATAACTAAAATAATGGGTATTATATATGTGATACCCTTTTATTCAGTAATAGGCTCATATGGAAGTGTTCTATATGGTTGCTCATATAATATTTATGCTGTATTTATAAATATATCAACAGTTGGCATTCCTTTAGCTATTAGTAAATTAGTAAGTGAATATAATACTTTAGAGTGTCATGATTTAAAAAAAAGAACTTTTAAAGTAGCTGGTAGAATTATGACAATCACAGCCATTGTTGCTACTATTCTATTATTTATTTTTTCACCATTCTTAGCTAAACTAATTATGGCACCCAATAAGTTTTATGAAATATCCTGTTTTTTTGGAGCTACTTTAGGTGGATATGTTGATCATCAAAACCAGCTTATGACGATTAACGATATCTCTTTTGTTATAAAGATATCTTCTAGTGCTATTTTCTTTGTTACAATAATTAGTATGATTAGGGGATACTTACAAGGTATGAAATATATTCAAGCATCTTCTGTTGCACAAGTTATTGAACAATTAGTTAGAGTTTTGGTTATTATTGTAGGTTCTTTTTTGTGTATTAAAATATTGAAAGTAAAGGTTGTCTATGCAGTCGGAGTTGCTGTATTTGGAGCTACTTTAGGTGCTATAGTGTCATATATATATTTAATTATTAAAAAAAGGCAGATAAAAGAAGTAGCAAATTACGAGATTAAAGATATTGAAAAACAAACAACTAATTATGATTTACTTAAAAGAATAATCCATTATACAATTCCTTTTGTTATTATGGGAATTATTGGTACATCTTTTGAATTAGTTGATATGTTTACCGTTGTTCGTACTTTAACTAATACAGCTCATTTTTCATCTAGTGATGCTTCAATCATTATGAATATTGTAACAACGTTAGGTTCAAAATTAAATGTTATAGTAGTGGCGATTGCTAATGGAATTGTTGTTAGTTTATTACCTAACTTGACAAGTGATTATGTTAAAGGTGATTATAATGAGGTATGTTCTAAAATTAATCGAACTTTACAAATTGTCATTTGTATAACACTACCAATGGCTGTTGGTCTATCTTTATTATCATCACCAGTATGGAATATTTTTTATGGTCATTCATATTATGGACCTAAAGTATTTATGGTAAGTATTTTTGTAGCTGTATTTAGTAGTTTATTTACTAATGTTATGGTTACATTACAATCACTTAGTCGATATAAAATGTTATATATTAGTTTAATAAGTGGTTTTCTATTTAATGCTGCTATGAATATCCCTTTTATGAAGTTATTTTATGCTATAGGCTTACCAATATATTATGGTAATTTAGTAGCTACAATGATAGGGTATGCTATTTGTATTGGACTAGGTTTATTTGAAATAAAACGTTTTCTACATATTAAATATAGTGAAACAATTAAAATATCAGGAATATCAATTATAGCTACTTTAGTCATGACTATTTCTATTATATTACTTAGTAATATTATACCAATAGGTATGACTACAAGAATTAACTCTATTTTAGTAACAATTTTTTATGCCATAATTGGATTTGCTATTTATTTTATAATTGTTTACAAAACAGGAATATTTAAAAAGGTTATTGGTTTAGATTTAAATAAAATAAAAAGAAAAAGAGAAAGGAATATTTAGTATGAAAATTGGAATTGCTAATGATCATAGAGGTTTTAAGGCTAAACAAATATTGACAGAATATTTAAAAGGGAAAGGCTATAATGTAATTGATTATGGCACTAATTCCTCTGAAAGAGTAGATTATACTGAATATGGATTTTTATTAGGAGAAAAAGTTGCTTCTAAAGAAGTAGACTATGGAATCGCTATATGTGGTAGTGCGATTGGTATATCAGTTGCTTGTAATAAAGTTAAAGGTATTAGATGTGGTAAAATAAATACTATTGAAGAAGCTATTCATGGTAAAGCAAAGGATTTTCTAAATATTATTGCTTTATCTGGTGAAAGTGACATAGAAAATAATAAAAAAATAGTTGATGCCTTTTTAACAACTAGTGAAAATAAAATTGATCCTGCTTATCAAAATAGAGTTCAACAAATAATAGATTACGAAAATGATTAAAGTATTTCTATATATTTTATTCTTTCCATTTACTATATGGGCAATGGAAGGATTAGATTTAAATAAAATTTTTAAACAATCAAGGGTAATGCAGGCTAGAATAATGTATCTTTTTATAGCTATGGCTATCACTTATTTAGTAGCTAACTTTTTCTATGATTTTTTTATTAATGTTCAAATATTATAGCAGTATGTTTCAAGGAGGCTTATATGAAGAAAATACTGCTTTTTTCCTGTTTAGTTATTTTAATTCCTTATATTATTATATCTATTTTATTTAAAAATGATAAAGTTGAATTTATTTTTACTAATAATACGACAGTTAGAATATTAAGAACAGCAACTAATGAAATTGATGTTGTACCTTTGGAAGAATATATTATGGGTGTGGTAGCTGGTGAAATGCCTATTTCATTTGAATTAGAGGCATTAAAAGCTCAGGCTGTAGCATCTAGAAGTTATGTTATGTATCAAATGATACATAATAAAAATGATAATTATGATGTTGTTGATACTGTTTTAAATCAAGTCTATTTAGATGATCAATCACTAAAAGATAAATGGGGTGATAAATATGGAGAAAATATTGATAAAGTTCAACAAGCTGTATCTGATACAGCATATAAATATTTAACTTATGATGATGAAATAGTGGAAGCTATGTTTTTTTCTACTAGTGCTGGATATACAGAAAACAGTGAAGATGTTTTTTCAGCTAGTGTTCCATATTTGCGAAGTGTTGAAAGTAGTTGGGATAATATATCACCTGTATTTGATGTATCCATGGATTATACTTATGATATTTTTTGTAATTTATTAGGAATACCTTATTCTAAAAATTTAAATATAGAAATATTAGAACAAACTCCCCATAATAAAATTAAAAAAATAAAAATTAATGATAAAGAATTTACTGGTACAGAAGTAACTAATTTATTATCATTAAAATCAGGTTATTTTACAATAAAAGAACAAGATAATAAAGTATATATAAGTACTAAAGGTTATGGTCATGGTGTGGGAATGAGTCAATATGGAGCTCAAGGTATGGCTTTAGAAGGTTATACATATGATAATATTTTAAAGCATTATTATACAGGGGTTGAAATAAAAAAAATTAAAAACTAGTATAAAAAATTTTTTATGGTTCACACTCTTAATAGAGGTGAATGAAATGCAAAGAAGATTGAAAAAGTCAGTTGTATACTCTTTATATGGATTTAGTTTAGTTTTTTTATTAGTAGGTTTTCTAATATTGGGTAGTAATAAAAAAGCTGATGGTGGGTCTTTAACAGATTATGATTATGCATATAATATTTTAAATAAAATGATTTTACCAGTTATGGAAGAGAGTAATAATACCATTATTAGACCATATTCAGTGGATAATATGGAAATTGTTACTAATTATTATGATTATCAAGGAGATAGTCAAGAACAAGAAAAATCACTAATTTTATATCAAGATACTTATATGCAAAATGATGGTATTAATTATAGCAATGGTGATACATTTGATGTATTATCGGTAATTGATGGTGAAGTAACTAAAGTAGAGGAAAGTGATTTATTAGGTAATATTATCGAAATTACTAAAGATAATATTACTTCTAGATATCAAAGTTTAAGTGAAATTGCTGTAAAAAAAGGTGATAAAGTTACTCAAGGATCTGTTATTGCTAAATCAGGTACTTCTAATATTAGTCCTGATTTGAAAAATCATCTACATTTTGAATTATTAATAGATGGTGTGACTGTAAATCCAGAAGAGTATTATGATAAAGCATTATAATACTCTTTTTACATATAATTAACTAGAGGTGAGTTATGAACTCTAGAATTATGAAAAGAGTATTAGAAGAAGCTAATTATATGTTAGAAACAAATAAGACAGTGAGAGAAATATCAACAATGTTTAATGTATCTAAAAGTACTGTTCATAAAGATTTACATGAGAGGTTATGGGAGTTAGATAAAGATTTATATTCTGATGTTGATAAAATTATGAAATATCACATTGATGTAAGACATATAAGAGGTGGAGAATCGACGCGAAAAAAATATGAAAAGCTAGATACAAACTAAGTAAAATATGTTATAATTAATTTAGTATTGGAGGGTGTTACATGTTTGCAAAAGACATCGGTATAGATTTAGGAACAGCCAATGTACTTATTTATATAAAAGGTCAGGGGATAGTTTTAGATGAGCCTAGTGTAGTAGCAATTGATTCAGAGACTAAAAAACCACTAGCAGTAGGAAAAGATGCTAGAGATATGCTAGGACGAACACCAGGTAAAGTACAGGCTATTAGACCAATGAAAGATGGAGTAATTGCTGATTTTGAAATTACCGAAATTATGTTAAATTATTTTATAAAAAAAGTTAATGGTAGAAGTATATTATCTAGACCTAGAATTTTAATTTGTTGTCCGTCAAATATAACACAAGTAGAAAAAAACGCTATTAAAGAAGCTGCTGAAAGAACAGGAGCTAGAAAAGTTTTTCTAGAGGAAGAACCTAAAGTGGCAGCTGTAGGTGCAGGTATGGATATTGCTAAACCAAGTGGAAATATGGTAATTGATATTGGTGGAGGAACTACTGATATAGCTATTTTATCACTAGGTGGGATTGTTAATAGTGCATCAGTTAAAGTAGCTGGAAATGTATTTGACAATGATATTATTAAATATATTAAAGATAAATATAAATTATTGATAGGTGATAGAACTGCCGAAGAAATTAAAATGACGATTGGAACAGTATTTCCTGATGATAATAATGAAAAAATGGAAGTTCGTGGTCGTGATTTAGTTACTGGATTACCACATACAATAACTTTATGTTCTGATGAAATAGAAGAGGCTTTACGTGAAAGTGTTTATACTATTGTTCATAACGCTAAGACTGTATTAGAACAAACATCACCTGAATTATCGGCTGATATAATTGATAAAGGTATAGTAATGACCGGTGGTGGGGCACTTATTAAAGGATTTGATCGTTTATTATCGCATGAATTAAAGGTACCTGTATTTATAGCTGATAGTCCTCTTACTTGCGTTGTAGAAGGTACTGGGGTATTATTAGATAATATTCATTTAATTGATAACCATTAAAATTATTGACTGTTTTAAACAGTCTTTTTTTATACTTATAGTGAAATTAACTTGTGAATTAATAGACTCATTAATTATTACAATTTCACTATTAATATAATTTGATTATTCACTGGCTAAAAAGAATATAATTGTATGAATTGTAAAATTGACACTATTAAAACTTATGTTTTAACAAGGTAAGCCTTAATTACAACATTAAAGAAGTTATTACTGATAATGCTTATCAAGAAAAATAAAATAACTTTCTAAAAGAAAAAAATTATTGATATGTAATTAGATGATGATATAGATAAAATAGAAGAATGTGAGTTAATAAATTAAATAAATGAATATGATAAATTTCTAGATGAAAAAAAGATTATTTAGACAAATAAAGTCAATAGATTGGTATTTTGATAATTACCCTAAAACTTTAAAATAATTTAATCTTAGGCATTTGATAATATAATAAATGTATCATTGTATGTGATTTTGATGTAAACTAATAAAAGATGTAAGATTTGCCTTAAAAAAAGATAAAAATATAAATTTGAAATATCAAATAACGTTAATATATCAATAGTAATAACTACAAAGATGATGAGGTGTCATTATATATTAGGAATATTACTTGCTTGTATTGCACCTGCTAAATCTATATTTGAATTTTCACTTGTTTTTTCTATTTTTAACTGTAAATATTTTAATAAAGAATTGACTATTAGTAGTTGATGTATTGATATTTTCACACATACTTCTAAACTAAAATGTTTTTTTTCAAAAACAAAAGAAAAAGTCCATAATATCAAGTATTACGAACTTTTACTTATCTTTCGCAACAATAGTGTGCGTAAAATTCAATATGGGGCAATAAGAATATGAGTTTTGCACCCAAGTATAAAAGTATTTAGGTAATACTTGATGAATTAATTATAGCAAATATATTTTGTTCAGTCCAGCAAATCATCTATAAATGTTACAAACTTAGAGTTTCTATATTTTTTTAGGTTTTCTTGCTCCTTTTGATATACTAAACAATTTATACATTTTTCATTTGAGGGTGCCCTTGTTGATTTTTCTTTATAATGCTTATAACTTATTACAGTATTATCAAAATTTATCTGAATTTGTAATGCTGATTCATTAGAATATCCAGTCTTAGGATGAAATTTCTCAGTAAAACAAAAATATTTACAATTATATTTTTGACAAATTAATTCATAGTATTGCTTCTTTAAATATAAGCTACCTGTACAACCACTATTATACCAAGAACCTTTATTATTGTTTACTAATATAACTTCTTCATCATTATCATTATTCCATGAAGTATTAAATCTATTATAATGCAAATTAAATTCCTTGATAATAGCAGTTGGAGGAATATTGAAATCAGTTGTGATAAATAAATCTCGAAAATCACTTGAATTATTTAAGCTACTAGTTTGACTATAACTTTGGTTTTGAACGTCATTTAAGTTGCCTCGATACATTTTAGTTTCAATCGTATACAATCTATCTTGATCATTATTAAATGATAGATTATAATCCTCATTGATTGCTAAGTTAATAATATAAGAATCTATCCATGCTTTTCCAAATTGATTTTTTGATTTTTCATCCATTCTTAGATGACCATAAATTAAATACCACTCTTCATCTTTTATTTTAATAGGCTTTATTATATTTAAAATATTTTTCATAGCCATTTTATCATCATTAACCCATTTCAAATCTTTGTCCTTTGGTGATTCTATCTTCTTTATTATTTTATTATCTAAAATTTCGACTTTTTCGTTATATACAGATATTGGATAAAATATTTCAGATTTTTCATTGTAAGAATTAAACCAATTTTGTTGATAACCTTTATAATTACCATAAATCTCAAAAGATGTAGTAAAATAATTGCAAGATATTGAACCAATAACTTCTGATAATGATAAATCTAAAGCTTTAAAGGCAAGTCCTTTCTCATTTTCCTCATAAGCAAAATTATTTTCTAAATCATTTATTCTTATTCTGTATTTTTTTAGATACCTTTTGAATATGGATTGCCATGCCAAATATATTTTAAAAAAATCGACCTTATTATAATTAATTTGATATTTTTTATCAATAAAAATCTCTTTAAAATAGTGATTATTACAATATTCAGATTCATTTATACATTTAAAATTTTCATTTATATAATTATTTATATTTATTATCTTTTTTTTATCTTCTTCTAAAAAAATTGTAGAGAAATTTATTGATTTATCATATATATCAAAGCCAAAAAAATCATAATCATATTTATTAGTAAAAAAAACTCTTGTTAAAAATTTATATATATTATTATTTTTTCTTTGATCTCTATAATTAATCAGATTTATTTTATTATATTTCACATAGTTTTCTTGCTTATATAAATAATCATCAATATAATACAAATTATTAATATTTATCATTTTTCTAGTATTAATTCTATTTAAAAATTTAATTATATTTTCATTTCCTCTCGGAAGAGAACATAACACCTGTATAATAGATTCATTTATATAGCCATCATCTACCTTGTTATAAACTTTAATTAACAATTTTATATAATCTGAATTATTATTTGTAATTTCAAAAATCAATTTTTTGGCTAAGGATCTTATGGTTTTGTCAACAAACGAGGTTGCCCAAATCCCAAACCAGAACTTTTCATCTAAATATTTTTTACTATAGTCAAATTTGCTAATAGTTTGAACAAAAATTTTTAATTTATTTCTTATTCCCATCTTTTCATATTTGCTAAAATTAAACTGATTTTTTTCAAAAAATAAGAATAATTTTGTATTTAAATAATTACTACAATTAAAAGGATTAGTTTCATTTCCTCCTGCAATTCTAAAAATATCATTTATATCATCATTAGGTTTTAAGATATTAACTATTTTTTTCATATTTTTGTTACTAATTACAGCCTCATTCAGTACTTCCAAATCAAAATAACTAAATAATTCAGATTCCTTAATTATTTTAATTGCTATCTCGATTTCATTCTCATATTTCTCAAATAACATTAGTATAATTTGAATGTGAATACTATAAAAAACTTTAACAATTTTATTAATATATTTTATTGTATCAATAAGTGTCATATTTGATATTTCTTCAAATAGCATTCGAGCAATTAAATAATCCGTTAATGTTTCATTTATAAAATATAAATATTCTTCATTATCACTAAAATAACTGTCTAAAAAGTTATTACTTTTCATTTTATCTACATATGAATTAAAATCATTTCCAAGTATTAATTTGGCATCCGTATAATTTATATGCTTTTGTTTATTTTCTAACATTTTTTTTACAATATTCTTTGTCGCTTTCCACTCATTAATAGACAATACTTTTTTTATAAAATGCTCATAAATATAAGTTCCTTTTGCTATTGGATTTAAATTTCTAGTTTTTAGTTGATTATCATTAATTGAATTTATAATCATTTTAAGATGCAAAGGATTATTATCGTATAATAATCTAGAATATATAGATAAATCTAGATTATATTTTTCAGATATTTTTTCAAGAGCATCATCTGCTGATACACCTGTAAAAATTTCTTCTTGATCTACTATAATTTTTATAGTCTCTATTTCTTTTTCATCAATTGAATAATCTCTATATGACATAATAATTCTTAAATTATTATTATCTTTATTATCGTTAATAAATTCAATTAATTTATTTCTAGTTTCTCTATTTAATTCATTTATTGCATCAATAATAAAATAAAACTTTTTACTTTTTATTATCTCTTTAATCTCATCAAAAATATTTTCATCAATGTTAGCACAAAATTTTCCATAAATACATAAATATTCAAATTTTTCATCTAGTTCATTTGAAAACTCATATAGAAATTGACTTTTTCCAATTCCACCAGGTCCTCTTAATAAAAATACTATATTAAATTTCAGTTGTTTTTTTATTTCATAATATGATGTCATATATCTTTCTATATATACATCTAATTTTTCATATAATTTTTCTAAATCTATCAATTCATGATATTCCAAATTCATACTGTGATTATATTTTTGTAATATATTATTTATTTTTTGTATAAGCTTATTCTGTTCTATTTGTTCTGCAGTCAATTCTTTACCACTATATCTATATAATTCTCTTTCTAATGGAACTTTCCCTATTAAATATGAAATAAGATTTTTATTATCCCATTCATAATTTTCGGTAACTAAGCTATTTTTAATAGATTGTTTTTGACTTTCATTAAATTCTCTAATATCTATCAAATCACTTCACCTCATTCTACATTTTTAATTAAATAATCATTTTATTAAAATTATACCAAATAAACTTTATCATGTCCTAATCTTCAAGTTATTTTTTCTAATTTCTAATTCCCATTTATATTCTTCTAATTCTTTCAAATAATCTCTTTTAAAATAGTTTTCATATAACCATTTAACTCCTTCTT
>CANQGF010000034.1 GCA_947601485.1 uncultured Bacilli bacterium | reverse complement strand
TCTGATACTTCACAATCAAATTGAAGAATACTTTTATCTATATATTCTTTCCTTTTGTTATTTGTATCTACTAATAATTTTATAAGACTTTCTATCCATTCTCTTGGAAGACAATCATTTAGCTCTCTTAAATCTCTTATTAGATGTACACAACATTCCGCATTTGTAAATTCATAATCTTCATTATAATTTACTTTATTATGGTCATGAACTACTACAGTATCTTTACTTAGATATTGAAGTATTCCATCTTCATCTATACCAGCTTTATCTTTCTTTTCATGGGCTTTATAATATTTTAATTTTTCATTTCCATAAAATCTTAAACATGATTGTTTTCCATTAATGCTTATTGTTGTATCATCCCAATTTATTACTTTTTGTTTTAAAATTTCTTGGTAAAGAATATTATCAAATCCTTTTAATTTCTCATAACATCTTTTTTGTAATTTGGCTATGTAACCTTCACTCATCATCATCTCTCCACCTGTAAAACCACTTATTAATTCTCTTACCCTTTTAAAGGATACATATCCCTCATTTACTAGTGATAAAGCTATCGCTTGAGCATTGCTTCCATATTGATTATCTTCTTTTAATTTATCAGGTATTGGTACTTTTATTTCTTTATGACAACAACTACATTCATATATACAAAATTCATTTCTTCTTTTCATTAATCTTATTTCTATATCAAAATCATCTTTACATCTTTTTCCTATTAAGTTTAAGTTTCCTCCACAATCCTTACATATTGGATTGGCTATTTCATATGTATATGTATCCGTTATTTCATCATCTTTAAATTTCTCTAACTTTGACTTTTTATGACCTATTTGTCCACCTTTGGGTTTATCACTTTTTTCTCTTGAATTAGGTATTCTTTTTTCTTCACCTATTTTAGTTTTACTTGTTGGTATACCTGTATTACTACTATCATGATTTAGTATTCGTTTTAAATGTTCATTTTCTTCCCTTAATTTATTTAATTCCTTCATCATTTCCATTGTTGCTTTTTTTACTGCTTCATTGATTATTTTTTCAATATTATCTTTATAATGCTTTAAAGATTTTTCGGCTGATTTTTGCTTTGCTTTTCTTTCTTCTAATAAGTCTCTTAATTTCAAATTTTCTTTTTCTAATTTATCTACTTGTTTTTGTAATTTACTTAAACTTGTTTCTACTGCCATAATTGTCTCCAACTCTATAATATAATTATACCATCAAATGCCCATAAAACCTAGAAAAATCGGCATAAGTTATCAACAAATTTAAGGTAGTTTTCAACATTTTTTTAATTTTATTATTTACTATTTTTAGTACTATTAAATTGTTAGAAAAAGTTCAAATAAAAATGCAGGCCTCCCTACAATTTTATTTGAACTATATCTTTTTGGCTATTTCAGCTGTGAATTGTAACTGAAGAGCATATAATTAAGTGAAAATTCCTTGCATATAAGGAATTTTTATGATATTATTTTATATGCAATTTATATGATTGCATGTTTAGTGGGAGGGAAGTTGCGGATTTGCCCAAGACCACTGACACGGAAAAAATTTTATATAGGAGGTGTTTTTCGTGGCTAAAGAAGTCGTAAGAAAAATTAAACTTGAACTTGAAGCTGGAAAAGCAACACCTGCTCCACCAGTTGGAACTGTACTTGGACCTGCAGGTATTAACTTACAAGAGTTCTGTACTAAATTTAATGATGCAACTCGTGATAAAATGGGTGATGTTGTTCCATGCGAAATAAGTATTTATGATGATAGAACCTTTGATTTCGTTCTAAAAACTCCACCAGCTGGTTTCTTACTTAAGAAAGTGGCTAAAATTCAAAAAGGTAGTGCTAAAGGAGCAAATCAAATCGTTGCTACAATTACAGAAGCTGATTTAAGAAGTATTGCTGAAACTAAACTTCCAGATTTAAATGCTTATACAGTTGAAGAAGCAATGAATATTATTGAGGGAACTGCTCGTAATATGGGTATTGCTGTTGCTGGTCGTAATGATAAAGAATTAGCTGAACAAGCTAAAGAAGCTGAAGCAGAAGAAAAAGAAATGGCTAAACGTGAAGCTGAACTTTCTCAAATGGAAGAAGAAGCTAAAGCTGACGCTCCAGTTGATGTACCAGTAATTGGTGATGAAGATAAAGATTCAGAACAAGAAACTGAAGAAAAAGAAAATTAATAAATAATTAAATAAAAAAGTCCGCTAATTAACCACAGTTAGGAGGGTATTATGAGAAGACATAGTAAAAAATATGTGGAAGCTTCTAAACTTGTTGATAATAATAAATTATACACAAAAGAAGAAGCAACTAAACTAGTTAAAAATACAGCAACTACTAAATTTGATAGTACAGTTGAAGTAGCTATTAAACTTAATATTGATGCTAAAAAAACTGATCAACAATTACGTGGCTCATTAGTTATGCCTAATGGAACAGGTAAAAGTAAAAAAGTTTTAGTTATCGCTAAAGGTGATTATGCTACTGAAGCTAAAAATGCTGGTGCTGACTATGTTGGTGACAAAGATATGCTTGATAAAATTAAAACAGAAAATTGGTTTGATTTTGATGTTATCGTTGCTACACCAGATATGATGCCAGAAGTAGGAAAAATTGGTAACATTTTAGGGCCTAAAGGTTTAATGCCAAACCCTAAAACAGGTACTGTTACTACTAAAGTTGCTGATGTAATCAAAGATTTAAAAAGTGGTATGGTAACTTATAAGACAGATTCTTATGGTAATGTTCATACTATAATTGGTAAAGTATCTTTTAGTGAAGATAAATTACTAGAAAATCTTGAATATGTTGTAAGAACTATTAATAAAGCTAAACCTCAAACAGTTAAAGGTGTTTTTATTGATAAAATTACAATTTCTACAACTATGGGTCCTGGTATTAAACTAGATAAAAGCTCATTCGAACTTTAATATCTTGCATAATTTTTAGTTGTAGAGTATAATATGCGTTAAGAAAAGAAACGACCGAAGACAGTAGGGAAGTATTACTTTTAATTATCCTACCGAGGGGAATTTTAAATAACTTATGTCATTTAAAGCTTCCCTAACCGGAGGCTTTTCTTAAAAATATATAAGGAGGAAAAATGGCAAGCGAAAAAATTCTTAAAGAAAAGAAAGCTATCGTCAAAGAAATTGTTGATAATATCAAAAACAGCGAATCTGTTATATTATTTCAATATCAAGGTTTAACTGTAGCTGAATTAAGTGAACTTAGAAATAAGTTAAATGAAGTTAATTCCAAAGTTAGAGTTTATAAAAATACTCTTTTAAAAAGAGCCCTTGATGAAGTTAAGATTGATATGAATGAATTTTTAGATGGTCCAAATGCTATTTTATTTGGTGAAAGTTTACTAGAACCAATTAAAATAATTGCTGATTATGCTAAAAGTCATGATAAGCTTAATATTCGTGTTGGAATAATTAGTGGTGACGTTGCAAGCCTTGATACAATCAAAGAGTATGCAAGTATCCCTTCAAGAGAAGGATTACTTACTATGCTTGCAGGTGGTATGATGGAATATGTTAGAGAATTATCAATAGGGTTAAATCTTTATGCCGAACAATTAGAAGGGAAGGAATAATTATGGCAAAATTAACTAGAGATGAATTTATAAGTGCATTAAAAGAAATGACTATTCTTGAAGTAAAAGAATTAGTTGATGCAATGAAAGAAGAATTTGGTGTTGATCCATCTGCTGTTGCAGTAGCTGCTGCTCCTAGTGCAGATGCTGCTAATGAAGGACCAAGCACTCAAACAGTAGTATTAAAATCTGCTGGTGGCAATAAAATTGCTGTTATTAAAATCATTAAAGAAATTACAGGTCTAGGATTAGTTGAAGCTAAAGCTTTAGCTGATAACGGTGGTAATATTAAAGAAAATGTTCCTGCTGAAGAAGCTAAAAGTATTGCTGAACAATTAACAGCTGCTGGTGCTGAAGTAGAACTAGCTTAATTTAATGAATGGAAACTAGTAACATGAGTTGCTAGTTTTTTTATTTAGCATACTTGAATTTAAGTAATTATTATGATATAAGTAATTCAGGTGATATATATGCAAAAAGAAATGGGAAAAAGTAAGAAACAAAATAATAATCTTATTTATAAAATTGTTATTCCTTCACTTATTATAATAGTTATTTTACTATTAGTAGTGATAATGATAATGTTAAAAAATGATAGGGATTATCAAGATAATTATTATCTAAATTCTAATGGTAATTCTTTAAATAATGGATCTAATAATTCTATAAATGAAAATGTTAAATTATCAAGAAGTGATGCTTTAAATATTGTTTTAAAAGAATTAAATGTTAAAGAAAGAGATTTATATGATTTAGATATTGAACTTGAAAATAAATATGGCAAAGTTTTATATGAAATAGATTTCAAATACAATATGTATGAATATGAGTATTATATTGATGCTAGTAGTGGTGAAATAGTTCATTCATTTAAAGAATTTGATTTTTAGAAATAAGTGGTGATTATATTGAGAAAAGTATATGAAGAAGTAAAAAAATTTGAAAAAAATTATCCTGGTGAGTTATGCTGGCGTTTAAGAAGTCATTGTAAAGTTGTTGAAAGTTATATTGATCCCGATGAAGAAATTTTATTGGCTTTTGGATGTCAAAAATATTTTAAAGGCGCTAGTATCTTTAATTCTGTAGTATTTGTTTTAACAAATAAAAGAATTATGTTAGGTAAGAAGAAATTATTAGTGGGTAGTACCCTTTATTCTATAACTCCTGATATGTATAATGATATGCAAATATATAAAGGATTACTTTGGGGTAAAATTACTATTGATACAGTTAAAGAAGAAATTAAACTAACGCATTTAGCTAAAAGTGGTTTAGATAAGATTGAAACAGTCATAACTAATTTTATGATTGAGGCTAAAAAACAATATCAAAATAATAGTAAATAACACATTTTTAAATTTAACATACTTTATATTAGAGAGTGTGAGGTGTGTTAAATGTTTGAAAGTTATCGACTTCAAAAAGGGGAAACTTTAGAAAGTGTAGCTAAAAAATATAATACAAGTGTTAAAGTTTTACAAGATATTAATAATCTATACTATTTAGATGATGTTAGAGAAAATATGGAATTAATCGTGCCATCTAATGCGAGGGATTATTTTAATTATTATGTCGTAGAAAAAGGGGATAATTTATATGCTATAGCTAGAAGATATAATATTAATCCTGAACTTCTTGCTAGTTTAAATGGTTTAAATATGGATGATTATATTTACCCTAATCAACAAATATTAATTCCTAAAAATAATTATTCTTATTATATAACTGCGGAAGGTGATACAATCGAAGAAGTAGTAAAAGTATTTAATACAGATAAAGAAAAATTTTTACGAGAAAATCCAACTATATATTTAATGGAAGGTCAATTACTTGTTAATAAAAAAGACTAAAATTTAAATGAATTTTGTATTTCTTCTAAAGAGTCTTTATTATTAAGAAGGAATGAGTAATAATTATTAATAATCATATTATATTTATTTCTTTTTTTCTTAAATAAATTTAATTTAAAAATAGAATAAAGAGTACACATTCGACTGTACTTTTTTTCAAGCGGTTTAATAACCATGAAATAATATTCTAAATTATTACTCATATCATCACTTCCTTAATTAAAGTAATTATATTATAGCACAGATAGGGCATAATAGTTACCGGACATAATAATTTTATTTTGCAAAAATAATGTTGGTGATATTATGGTAAGATTTAAAAGAGAATTTACTTTTGATCCAGAAATTAAAAAAGTTATTTCTGAAAATGTGAGAAAATATCGAAAACTTAATGGACTAACCCAAGAACAATTAGCACTAGATGCATTACTATCTTATGATTTTGTTAGAAGATTAGAATTTAAAAAAGGAGAAGTTGGGTGTTCAGCTGCAACTTTATATCGTATTGCTGTTGTATTAAATACAAGAATTGATAAATTTTTTGAATAAATTGTGTTATACTAACAATGGTGATACTATGGAAGAAAAATATATTGAATTACTTTTAAAAAGATGTTTGAAAGTGCAAAAAGGAACACCACTTTTAATTAGTTATAATACCATTAATAGAGTGTTTGTGGATAAAATTGTTGCTTATGCTAAAAAATTAGGAGTTACTGATATATATTTAGATGAAAAAAATCAAATAGAAGTTCATAATATTTTAAAAAATTCTTCTTTAAAAAGTATTAAAGAAAATCCTTTATTTGATGCTAGTATATGGGATAAATATGCTTCCAAGGATGCCGCATTCTTAATGCTTGAAAGTGAAATACCTAATTTGATGAATGATGTTCCAAGTAAAAAATTAGCTCTTGCCGCCATGCAAAAATCTTTAACTAAACCTCTTTATAAAAAAAGACAACTTAATAATGAAATTGCGTGGTGTATTGCTATTGTACCAAATGAATTATGGGCAAGAGAGATTTTTAAAGATGAAGATGAACCTTTACAAAAATTTTGGGATACTTTAGAAAGTATATGTATGCTTAATTCAGAAGATCCCGTTAAAGCATGGGATGAATTTTTAAATAAACAACAAGAAATGCAAGATAAATTGAATGCTTTACAAATAAAAAAATTACATTATAAAAATAGTTTAGGAACAGATTTAACAATTACATTACCAAAAGATGCTTTATGGGCAAGTGGAGCAAGTGGGAAATGGATTGTTAATATGCCAAGTTATGAAATTTTTACAACTCCTGATTATCATGAAACAGAAGGAATAGTCTATGCTTCTAAACCATTAAATTACAGTGGAAAAGAAATTAAAGATTTTAATATTACTTTTAAAAAAGGTAAAGCTGTTAAATGGAGTGCAAAAGAAGGATATGATGTTTTAAGTGAAATAATTACAGGTGATAAGTTATCATCTTATTTAGGGGAAGCAGCTTTAGTTAATTATGATTCACCAATATCAAATACCAATAAAATCTTTAAAACTACTTTAATCGATGAAAATGCTGCTTGTCATATTGCCCTAGGAAGTGGTTTTCTAGAATGTCTTAAAGATAGTGATAAGTTAGATCAAAAAGAATTAGATAAAAGAGGAATAAATAGTTCTAAAAATCATGTTGATTTTATGATTGGAACTAAAGATTTAACTATTGAAGCTGAAACTAAAGATGGAAATGTTGTTATTATGAAGAATGGTAATTTAATCATATAATTATTTTAAATTACATAATTTTTAAAAGTGGTATGGTTTGAAATCATTTAATTGACAAAGGCCTTTTTGTAGTGTACAATTACTATTGTGATTACAAAAATTTTGGAGCCGTAGCCAAGCGGTAAGGCCCTGGTCTGCAACACCATCATCGCCGGTTCAAATCCGGCCGGCTCCTCCATGTAGAAATTTGTTCCAATTTTTGGACATGCAAATATATTTCATCTCTAATTAGAGATGATTTTTTATTGGAATAAAAAATTACCACAGGATATTTTGATACACTTGTCAAAATTCCTAGGTGGTTAATAATTTTTTCAAAGACAAAATTATCAAAAATTAACTAGTTTTAACACCATTTAGCAATTTATATGATAAAATATTATTATAATTTTAAATAAAAAAAGATTGGCCAGACGCGTCTGGCTAATTTAAAAGGAGCAATTATGTTAGAAAAAGATGGCAACAAAATGATTCAAGAAATTACTAATTTAGTAGAAGAAGTTAAATCTAATTTAGCTAATGTAATTTAGCTAATGAAATCAATAAATCTATTATTTATGTGTATTGGAATGTAGGAAAAATAATAGTATCAAATGAAAATGAATTTAACAACCGATTAGAATATGGCAAAGAAATTTTTTGTTCGATTTTTTAATTTATGTAGAGTTTTACATAATTTTTCTACTAAAGACGAAGGCATTGGCAATTAAAAAGTTCTATTTCCCAAAATGGAATTTTTTTTGATTTTGGGAATTATGTGATATAATTTAAATGGAGGCCTTTATGAAACTTATAAAAAGAAATGAATATTTAATGAAGTTAATTAATACAATCGATACTCCCGATATTAAAGTTATAACTGGTGTACGTCGAGCTGGTAAATCTAAATTATTAGAAGAATTTAAAAAATATATTGAACAAAACGAAAAAAATTATAATATTATTCATATTAACTATAATTTAACAAAGTTTGAAAGTATTAATGAATATCATAATTTAATAGATTATGTTGAAGAAAATTATATAAAAGCAAAACATAATTTTTTGCTAATAGATGAAGTCCAAATGTGTGAAGGATTTGAAAAAGCAATTAATAATTTTCATGCTGAAGAAAAATATGATATATATATAACTTGTTCAAATGCTTTTTTAATGAGTAGTGATTTGGCAACTTTATTTACCGGTAGAACATTTGAAATAAAAGTTTTTCCTTTCTCATATAAGGAATATTTAGAATATTATAAAAAAGATAATGATGAAGATGCCTTTGACAATTATGTATTTGAGGGAGGCTTGGCAGGTTCCTATTTATATAAAGATAAAAATGACAAGTATGATTATGTTAATGATGTTTATAATACTTTAATAAAAAGAGATATTTGTGATAAATATAAAATAAAAAAAGAGTATTTATTAGATAAAATAACTGATTTTCTCATGGATAATGTAGGAAATTTAACTTCAATAAGAAATATATCATCTTCTTTAACTAATAATAAAGATAAAATAAATCATAAAACAGTTAGCAAATATATAAATTATTTAAGTAATGCTTTTTTATTTTATAAAATTAGAAGATATGATATACAGGGTAAAAGATATTTAGCAAGTCAAGATAAATATTATTTAGTTGATCATTCATTTAAATTTGCTAAATTAGGCATTAAAAATATAAATTATGGTCGAGTATATGAAAATATAGTAGCAAT
Organism: uncultured Bacilli bacterium; assembly: GCA_947601485.1. Classification (GTDB taxonomy): domain Bacteria; phylum Bacillota_I; class Bacilli_A; order RF39; family UBA660; genus SIG200. Next base: position 5,492 of record CANQGF010000034.1, on the reverse strand, counting down.
GGAGTTATTAAGAAGAGGATATGAAGTATATGTTGGTAATTTATATGAAAAAGAAATAGATTTTGTTGCTATAAAAAGAAATGAAAAAATGTATATACAAGTTGCTGATGATTTAGGTAAAGATACAAATAATGAAACTTTCCAAAGAGAAGTAAATCCACTTCTTAAAATAAATGATGCTTATCCTAAATTATTGATAGCTAAAACTCACCACGATATGTATACTTATGAAGGTATTAAAATTATAAATATTAAAGATTGGTTAATTGATAATTAAAAAAGTTCTATTTCCCAAAATGGAATTTTTTTTGATTTTGGGAAATATAAACTTTTAGTTAAAATGCCTTTTTTTATAAATTAATAAATAAATACTAAAAATAAACACTATAACAAATGGAATAAGAAGAGTAGGATTTTCTTTAAATAAATTAATAAGTGATAAGTGAATATTTTCTTCTAAATAAACATCTTCTACTTTTTCTTTATCATTATATATAAAAGTAATAGTTCCTATTTTATCATTCTTTTTATTACGAAAACTTAAAGTATTTAATCCTTCATAAGTATAAGAATAATCACTTTTATCTATTTCATCTACTGAATAGACCGTTATATCTTCTAAAGCTTTTATTTGATACTTTGTAATATTTGATTCAGTTACAGGTAAAGTAACCAAAACATCACCTTTTTTATATAATATTTTTTCAGTATAATTATCTTTTAAATAATCAATTATTTTAGCAGTATCAATAACATGATAATTTCTTTCTTTAGTTACTTCTGCTCCAAAAGATAAAAGAATTAATTCTTGATTATTTATATTAAGTAGGGAAGACATACATAATCCAGCATCATCAGTATAACCTGTTTTACTGCCAACTATTGCAGATAAATCATAATCTTTTTTATCATGATATTTTTGAACAGTGCTTATGACTAATAAACCATTTGTTAAAGTGTAACTTTTAGCTTCATATATTGTCTTAAATAAATCATTTTGTAAAGCATATAAAAGATAAGTAAGAACTTCTCTTGGTGTACTATAATGATTAGCAATATCATAACCAGTAACATTAGCAAAGTGAGTATGGGTAAGCCCTAATTCTTTTGCTTTTTGATTCATCATTTTGACAAAATTACTACTTGAACCCGCAATCCCATAGGCAAGGGCAGTCGTGGCATCAGCTCCACTTGGAAGCATAGATGCATAAAGTAAATCTTGGTAGGTAACAGTATCTCCAACTTTAAGTCCTGCAACAGAGGCATCCCATGGTATTTCCTTTTTCATTTCTTCAGTATAAGTAACTGTATCATTTAAATCTTTAATATTTTCAATCGCTACAATAGTAGTCATTATTTTAGTAAGACTTGCTATACTAATTACCTCATCAGCATTATGTTCATATATAATTTTATTAGTTAATGGCTCATAAATAATAACATTTTTAGAATATAATTCTGGTAAAGTAAAAGCATAAGTTTTAATAGGTATTATAATAATTAATATTAATAATAATCTTTTTAGTATTTTCATATTTTCATCTTTATTATTATATCTTAAATGATTTATTTAAGTCTAGTCCTTTTAATGTTATCCATATTTATTCCAACTAATTTAAAAATATCATAAGGATCAATATCTTCTTTACTCATCATATTCTTAATTATTTCATTTATAATATCAGGATTATTTTCTAATACTTTATTACTTAAATAACTACCTATTATATAATAATAAACCCCTAATATATTAGTTAAGTTAGCAATCATTATTTGATTAGCGTAATCACAGGCTCTGTGAGCTTCTTTAGCTGCATCAAATGATTCTAATTTTATAAATGTTAGATTATTATAACTTTCTATTCTTTTGTTTATATCATCTTCTTCTTTAATTTCTCCATTTTTAATATAGAGATTTAAATAATGAAATATGGGCATAGAAGCAGTTGCTAATTGTAAATTATTTTCATTTCTAAAATAAAGGTAATTATTTAGTTCATTGCTTTTATAACCTTTACTTGTTAAAAATTTAATTGCTAGTCTTTCAAATAAAATAGAATAAAATTCTCTTAAAGTTGGTTCTATCTCATGACCCCAATAATACATATTTACATAATGAGCAAATTCATGAATAAAGTTTGGAAAATCTTCTATAGTATTAGTTCTAGTTAAAATAATAATTATATCATCATCTAAACATAAACAACCATTAGAATCATTATTTTCAATATGATATTTATTTAATAATTGTTCTTTTTCTTCATTATCTAATTCATTTAGATAAATTATTTTACCTTTCTTTTTAATATCTTCATATATCTTTAATAATTCTTCATTTGCAAATAAATTCAAAAACTCTTTAATATATTTATCATTTTCTTCTTTTGGAAGACTACTATATACAACATTTTCTTTATCAAAATTAAAATTCATTAGAATATTTAATATTTCTTCTCCCATTATATTAATAATTTCTTCACTATTATTTAAGAAAAATTCGTCTTTTACTACTACATTTTTTTGAGGAAATTTATTTTCACCTTTTAAAAATAAATATAAATTATTTAATAAAATATTAAGAAGAGTATATCTACATAGGCTTTTTGCCCAATTATATAAAAATTCTTTATTATCTTCTATATTAATATCTAATTTATCTTTATTTAGAAGTTTACTATATTCTTCATTTAATAAATTATATGACTGATCAGTATTAATATTTGAAAGATAATGATTATTTTTAGCTAATTCTATTAGCGTATAAGCTTTAAAAATTATATCATTTATCTCAGTCATAAAATCGCCCGGATAGTTAAGTATTATAGATTATTTGTTTATTAATTGCAATAATTTTAAATACATCTTTTATGAGGTTTTCTATCATCTGTAACATATAATAAATAATCAACACTTAAATTATAATATAAAGCTAATTTTATAATATTTTTAGTAGAAATATCACATAAACCAGTTTCATAAGTTGAATAACAAGTTTGATTAATATCTAAAACTTTAGCAATATCTTTTTGATATAAATCACGGTCTTCTCTTACTTCTTTTAAACGATTAAAATTGGGATTACTAATTTTAGAATTAGAATATAAAGTTTTAATATCCGTTATGCCTAATATATAATCAATATTTACTTTATAATATTTAGATATTTTTTTAAGAATAACCATCGGAATATCTCTTAATTCATTTTCATATTGGGAATAACTATTTTGCTTTATATTGAGATATTCCGCTATATCTTTTTGTAATATATTTTTTTCTTTTCTTAACATTTTTAGTCTATTCATATCTATCACCTAAATATTTTAATGTACCAAAAAATGAGATATTGACATATTCAAAAAAATGAGATATTATACCTTTAGATAAAATATCTCAAAATTCGGTATGAGATACTATTATTATGTGATTATAGAAAGGAAAAAATAATTATGATGCATAAAAAGATATATTTTAAATTAACTCTTATGTTGTTAATAGTATTAACAATGTTTGTAATAATTAAACCTAATAAAAAACAAGAAGTTAATGTTATTAAGGAAGCAAAAGAAATAAAAAGTTTTGCCATTTATAAAGATGATGGATCAGGGAATTATGCAATATCAAGTGATGCATCATTTCCCACTAAAGGGTACATTCTTAATATGGACAAAACTAAATGTTTTGATTCAAATAATTCTAATGTATCAAATAGTATAGTAAATCAAAGTCTTGATGGTAAGATTACTTTGTCAGCGACTGTATCTACTTATTGTAATTTGTATTTTACAAAAGATAGTACAATACCAGTAGTAAAAAGTTTTAGTATAACAGGAAAAGATGCAAGTGGAGCTGATTTAACAAATGGTTATACATATAATAATGAAGTAACTTATAAGATAGAGTGGTTAGATAATGATGTAACTCATTACTGTTTAACTACTAATCCAACAAGTTGTGATCAAACATGGGTAGAAACAGGTGGTGGACAAAGTATAACAGTAAAAAATAATACATTTACAAGTACAGAAGGACCTCATACAATATATGTCTATTTAAAAGATAAAGCTCAAAATGTATCAAGTACGACAGATATATCAAAGAAAACAATAACAGTAGATAGAACTGCACCAGGAGTACCAACATTTTCAATAATGGGTAAAACAACTGGAGGATCTAATCTAAATGGTGATTATAGTCAAGTAGTGGGAGTAGGAACAACCTTAACTTGGAGTGGAGATGTCAAAGATTATTGTATAACAACAAGTGCAACATGTTCTTCAACTGAATGGAAGAGTGCAGCAACAACTCCAAGTATAACATTACCAAGTAGTGAAGGAACAAAGACATATAATGCATATGTAAGAGATAATGCGAATAATGTATCAGGGAAAGCAACAGATAGTATATTCTTAGATTTAACAAATCCAAGTGTAAGTAAAGTAACATATAAAAGCAAAGATACAAGTAGTATAACAGTAAATGTAACGGGTAGTGATGGAAGTGGAAGTGGTATAGTCAAGTATGAATGTAAAGCAACTACACAAAGTACATGGTATCAACAAGATACAAATGGTAATTGCAAAGTAACAGGATTATCAGAAGGAACATCATATACCATAGAGGGTAGAGTGACAGATGCATCAGGAAGAGTATCAGCAGAAAATAGAGCAAATACAACAACTCAAACAACCGAAACATCATATACGTGTTCAATAGGAACTAGAGTATATGATGCATCGAAAGGCTCGTCCTCTGGAGGATATATATGTACGACATCAGCTTCTAGTCGAGGATGGTATAGTACATCAACGTATTGGAAATGTAGTTACAGTGATACACATTATGGTAGCCAATCGACAGCTGAATCTTACTGCGAAGCTGGAAATACTTCTTGTGAAACCATTGAAGATCAAGATTTCTATTGCCCCTATGATGGGAAGAAGTATCGTGGTTACTCTGCATTGTTAAGTGGGTGTAAATTCAGTACGTATTGTAGAAGATATGGAGATGGCGGTGCCTGGGGAGACTATCACTGTTTCTTTCAGGATTCGAGTGGTATTGAGCATGATGGAGGTGGATATGGAAACGGGACTTACGATGATTGCATATCGGGATGCAACAGTCAATCGTTTCTTGATTCTGGCTATAGATGTCCATACGATGGTCAGATATGGTCCGACAATTACCGATGTTATTCGGGGTGTACACGGCCCGCTGGTACTGTTACCTCCGGTACTGAGAGCAGTAACTATTATTGTGGATCTGGTTGGACTATACTTTCTGGAAGTGGTAGTTCACTTCAATGTTATAGAGCAGCCACAAAAGGTTAATAAATTGACAAGGAAAAGTCATAAAAACCATCATAAACTTAATCCGGGAAAAGATATATTTGAAAGTATATCTTTTCTTTTTGGTGTAATTTTTTTAAACAAATTTCATTCAAAAAGAAGGAAATCGGCACTCACGCGCGATATATATTAGTAGAGGGAGTAATA
>CANQGF010000033.1 GCA_947601485.1 uncultured Bacilli bacterium | reverse complement strand
CACGATAAATTCTTGTATATATTCACTATAATTATTGAAAAAAGGTAGCCATTTTCTTTCAAATTCTTCATCAGTTAAATCTTTATCATTAATCATTACTATCACCATATATATCTTCTTTTAGAATAATTTCTTCAGCAATATTTTTTAAACTATTCATTTTTTGAGTCCAAAGTAATGGATTTTTTTCTTTTAATTCTTCTGTAATGGTTGGGTCATTGTTAATTAGTTGCTCCATTAAAAATTCAAGTTTTTCTAAGGCATTATTACTGACTGAAAAAAGATATTCATTAAGTTTCTCTTTCATCAATAGTTCTTGATATAAAGCCTTTTTATATTGCTTCAAATAATTAAGTTTTAATAATCCATATTTGTTTAATGGCTTATTTTCTTTTTCAGATAGTATAAGATTAGGTAAATAATAATCTCCATATTTAGTATAATTTAATTCCATAATTTTAATCCTTTCTTTTAATAAAGAATTATTAAGTAGTATTGTTATTATTAGGTACCCATTTAGGTACCCAAATAGTAAAATTTGATAAAATTATTTAAATTTTTATAATTAGATTTAATTTTAAAATGCTTAAAATATAAGAAAATAATAAACAATAATTTATTTTATGTGTATATATATTCAGCCCCCTGAAGGAGCCGAAAGGCTCCATTTTTGGTTGTCAATAGATGGCTATATCGTTACTGGGCTTATGAAATACATTAAATTTACTGATAATTATTAATTATTTATTTTAAAAGTTAGTAAAAAATGTTTGAAAAATCTTATGGAATTAACAGAAATAGTAGATAAAGAAGGTAATTTTACAGGACAAATTATGGACAAAGAAGAGGCTCATGATAAAAATTTGTTACATAATGAAGTTGCCATTTTTATAATCGATGATAAAAAACAAGTGCTGCTTCAAAAAAGAAGTGCTAATAAGAGATTTGATCCAAATAAATGGGCATTATGTGCTGGACATGTAGATGCAGGCGAGAGTTTAGAATCGGCGGCTTTAAGAGAGATAAAAGAAGAAGTTGGTATTGACATTACGATAAATGACTTAAAACCATTTGCAACAAGAGAACTTACAATAAGAGATTCAAATGCATATATTACTTATTTTTATTATGTAAAATCCAATTTAAATGAAAAGAATTTTACTATTCAAAAAAGGAAGAATAAGCCTTTTTATCAGGTTGAAATCACAAAAAATTTAACATAATTATTGAATATGTTAAAAAAATGGTAAAAATTTAACATGTTTCTTGCACATGTTAAAAAAATAAGTTAATATTATATATGAAGAGATGACTAAATATGAAATTATTACCATTTAATGATATTGATTTAAAAACACCAAGAATACTTGAAGCTTTAAATGAAGCTTCAAGATCACTTGCCGAATTAAAAGGATTTGCAAATTCAATTCCGAATCAACATATTTTAATTAATGCTATTACTATTAATGAAGCAAAAGATAGTAGTGCAATAGAAAATATTGTAACGACCCATGATAGTATTTATAAAATACTTACAGAAAGTGGGTTTAAAGATGAATCTGCTAAAGAAGTTGTAGATTATAGAAGTGCTATTTGGCATGGATATGAAATAATAAAAGAAAAAGAATTTATTTCAACTAATGTTTTAGTGGAACTTCAAGGAATGATTGAACACAATGAAGCTGGTATAAGAAAAAATCCCGGCACTAAATTAGTAAATAGTAAAAACAAAGAAGTAATTTATACTCCACCACAAGAGGAAAAAGAAATTAGAGATTTATTGAAAAATCTCGAAGATTATATTAATGAAAAAGATGATGAAGTAGATCCATTAATAAAAATGGCTTTAATTCATTATCAATTTGAATCAATTCATCCTTTTTACGATGGAAATGGTAGAACTGGTAGAATATTAAATGTTTTGTATTTAGTATTAAATAATTTATTAGATAGTCCAATTCTTTATTTAAGCAATTATATTAACAAAAATAAAGATCAATATTATAAATTATTTACTGAATTTAGAGAAAATAATAATTATGAAGATTGGATTATATACATATTAAAAGGAATTCAAGAAACATCTGAAAATACAATTGAATTAATTAAACAAATCCAAAACGAAATGCAATCTTATAAAGAAGAGTTTATGAAAAAATTACCTAAAATATATTCTGACGATTTATTAGACTCTTTATTCTTTGAAGTCTACACTAGAATCAATTATATTGAAAAAAGATGTCATGTAACAAGACAAACAGCTACTACATATTTAAATAGCTTGGTAGATGCTGGACTATTAGAATTTGAAAAAGTAGGAAGAGAAAGTATTTATAAAAATACAAGATTAATTGATTTATTAAGTAAATTTTAATATATGTATTTTTATGTCTGGAAATTTAACAAAAAATCAGAAAAATATTGCCTTCACAGGAGCCAAAAGGCTCCATTTTATTTGCTCATAATTAAAAAAGATAGAAAAGATAATGAATACTACTAAGTTATTAGCCTTCCTATGTTATAATTATGGTAAATAAGGAAGTGTTGAAATGAATAGAGACTTTGCAGAACAATGGTTAAACAAGTTAAAAAAGTATTGGCTTAATAAAGATATAAATAATGCAGTGTCTTTATTTGAAAAGACAAAATTCTATCAAGAAACACCTTTTATGAAGCCTTATACTACTTTAGAAGAAATAAATGAGGAATGGCAACATATTAAAAATGAAAATATTCAAAATATTGAAATTAAACTGTTAGCAATAGATCGATTTACTATTATTGCTGAGTGGATTTTAAGACAAAACGATATAGATTATGATGGGATTTATGAAATTAAATTTAACGAAAGTTATGAATGTATATACTTTAGAAGTTGGGAAATGACCAAGGAGGTAAATTAGATGCAAATTATAAAAAGTAATGATGCAATTAAAGGGGCAAATAGTGATAAGTGCAAAACTGTAGAATACTCATTTAATGATAAAGACATAGATTTAGGAACGGCCATTATAACGGGTAGATATCCAGAATTTGGCTATTGCGTCAACACGATTAGCAAAGAATTGATTTATGTGCTTAATGGAAGTGGAAAATTATGCTTTGAGAATGAATCTGTTGAATTTGCAAAAGGTGACTCTATTTTAATAAATCCAAACGAAAAATATTATTGGGATACAGAATATTGTGCCGTTTCCATGGCTTGTACTCCTGCTTGGAGCGAGAAACAATATAAATTAGTTGAGTAAAAAAATAATTAAGAAAAGAGTGATAAGATGATTGTAATAACCTCAGGCAAAAAATATTTAGATATTGATTCATATGCTACTTGTATAGCTTATCGAGAATTATTATCTCTTCTTGGTATAGATGCAAAGTTTATAAGTAATGCTATACTGAATTATAGTATCACTCCCAATTTATTAAAACTTTTTTTCTGTTGATAAATATCAAGAGGAGCAAATAATAGAAATAATAGATCACCATCCGGGGTTTGAAGAATATTGGAAAAACTTTTTAGGGGAGAAATCTATTATAGAGCCTATTGGTTCTGTAGCAACAATAGTAGTTGAAAAATATGAAAAAAATAATCTTTTAGATAAGGGATAAAGATGCCTATAGTAAATTAGAACAAATAACTGGAGATGTTGAATTCAAAATATCTTATTTTGAAGAATGCCAAAAAATAATAGAAGATAATCTAAAATCATCAATCCTAAAAGATTTAAAGATTGAAAAACTAAGTTCATATCTTCCTGAAATTATGGGTCAATTAACTATATGGAACGTTAATACAATCATTTGGACATGGTTTTGTGTCAAAAGGTAAATATAGATTAATAATATTTTTTTAAATCTTTTAAAAATTTCCTCAAAAACTCAACAAAAAAATTACTAATACTAAGAGCCCAATAATTGGGATAAGATTTCACCACTTAAAAAGATATCTAAAAATATAAAGAAAATAACAATTCATCAACAAATTTTAAATATTATGTAAATGGATATAAATAAGTTGTTTTTAATAGTAATTTATTCGTGATATAATTAGTCTAGAGTTTAATTTAAAGGATGGCTATGAAAAAGAAATTCATTTATTTTCTTTTAATTTGTTTATTATTCTTTGCTTTTATAGTGATGTTGCCTGTGCATGCTGATTCAGGCTGGGATACAGATTATGATTCGGGATGGGATTCTGATTCATCATGGGATTCAGACTCTTCGTGGGATTCTGATTCTTCGTGGGATTCAGACTCTTCGTGGGATTCGAAAACAGAAATTAATTATTATTCTTCATCACCATCTTTAGAAGTAGTGGTTGTAGTAATAATTGTTGTTATAATAATTGTTATGGTTATTGTTAAGGAAAATGCGAAAAAGATTAATAATAGTAATATTAAAATTAGTAGTGTTATTAACTATAATGATATTACGGAAGAAAGACTTCAAAGTTTTGATAACAGTTTAACTTTAGAAAAATTTAAAGAAGAAGTATTTAATATTTATAAAGATATTCAAGAAGCCTGGATGAATTTTGAAACAGAGAAAATAAGAAATCTTACAACAGATGAATTGTATAATATGTATAGTAGTCAGCTTGAAACTTTAAAATTAAAAAAGCAAAAAAATATAATGTCAGAAATAGAAAATGTTCAAGTTAAAATAATTGATATAAGTAAAGCTGATGAAGTTATAACTATTAAAGCTTTTTTAAGAGTTTCAATGTATGATTATGTAATTAATAATGAGACAAAAGATGTTGTCAGAGGTAGTAATCAAAATAAATTACTTGTCGATTATGAACTTACTTTTGTTAAGGCTGAAAACGATAATAAAGAAGAAGAAATTTGTCCAAACTGTGGTGCTCCTGTTAAGATTAAATCATCCGCGACTTGTGAATATTGTGGAAGTGTTTTAGTTAAAAAAGCTAGTAAATATGTTTTAAGTAAAAAGGAATGTGTTGGCCAAAGAAAGTTATAAAAGGATAGGATAATATGAATGATTTTAATGAAGCTATGTTTAAAACTAAAGTTGATAATATGTTTGTTAAATTATTAACAGCTGTTATGAAAGGGGACTTAAGTGAAGTAGATCATTTTATTAGTGATGATGTTTATCATAAATATGAAGACATTCTTAATAATTTAAATAGTAATAATGAAAGACAAATGTATGATGAATTAAATGTTAAAAATACAAGGATATTATCAAGACAAGTTCTAGAAGAAAAAGAAGTTGTTGAAGTTGAGATTACTAGTCGATATATGGATTATGTTATTTTTAAAGATAATGGTAATTTAGTAAGGGGAGATGATACTAAAAGAAAAGAAGTTATATATAATTTGACTTTAGAAAAGAAAAAGATAACTAAAAGTGATAAGTTAGTTAAAAAATGTCCTGGGTGTGGAGCTAGTATAAGCGTTAATACATCAGGAAAATGTGAATATTGTGGAACAATATTTAATTTAGAAGATTATGATTATGTTATAGTAAGAATAGATTAGTAAAAGATTTAAGGAGGAAATATGGGATTAATAAAAGCTTTTACATCTAGTACATCAAAGGTACTAGGAGATGAATTTAAGGAGTATGTAACTTGTCCGACAATGGGAACTGATACCCTTCTTGTAAGAGGAGAAGTTCATCATGGCGAGGGTAATAAAAACCCTTCGGAAGGAATAATAACAAATGGAAGTGCTATTATGGTACCAGAAAGTACAGCAATGATGGTTGTAGAAAATGGAAAAATATTAGAGTTTTCTGCTGAAGCTGGAACTTATACTTTTGATAGTGGCACAGAATCAAGTATTTTTTATGGAGGGTTTGGGAAAGGCTTAATAGAGAGTATTAAGAAAATTGGAAGTAGAACTTCTTTTGGAGGACAAACCGCTAACGATCAAAGAGTTTATTATGTTAATTTGTTAGCTATTACAGGAAATAAATTTGGTTCCCCTCAACCTAAGAAAATAACTGATGATAAATACGGAATGCTTGAAGTTACCTTTTTTGGTGAGTATGCTTTACAAGTTGAAGATCCAGCCGTACTTGTCCAAAATGTTTTAGGTTCAAATGCACCAGATGTTGTAACTTTCTCAAGCGTTTTAGGTTCACAATTTAAAAATAAATTTGTTGAAAAAATTACCCAAGCGATAACTGTAGTTATGAGAAAATATAAAATACCTTTTGGAGATATTGGCATGTATGGTACAGATATATCAACAGAGATGAATAATCTTTTAAAAGATGACTTGGGACAAAAATATGGGATTAAAATATCCGATGTAGCCATTGGCGATATTAACTTAACTGAAGACTCTATGAAAAGAGTAAATAAAATTGATGATGCTAATATTTTTGCCGATTCAAGATTACAAAGTGGCTTAATGGCTGAGGCTAGTGCTGAAGCTTTGAAAAATGCTTCCCAAAATGATAATGGAGCTATGATGGGCTTTATGGGAATGAATATGGCAAATAATGCTGGCGCGAATATGATGAATGCTGTAAATAGGGATGCAGATGTATCTTTGCCTAAAGATGAAAAAGAAATTCCAGAACCTGGTAGTTTATTTGGTAATAAAGAAGAAACTGCTAATGAAAATGAAACCCAAGAGAATAACGAACAAGAAAAAGAAATGACAGATACAGAAATAAAATTTTGCCCAGAATGTGGAACGCCAACAAATGGTGGAAAATATTGTATTAACTGTGGATATAAATTAAAGTAAAACTAATAGAAAATTAAATAATATAAATTAATATTTAAGAGCAAACCTTTTTATAAGATTTGCTTTTTCTTTGATATAATATTTAAATAGTTAATAATCTTAAAAAATGCAAGATTTATGAAAAAAATATTAAGTATATTTTTTATTGATATATGTATTTTATCAAGTGGGTGATAATGGCTATATATTATTGCTAATTTTAGAAGTAGAATTAAGTTTATAAAACTCAACCATCAGTATGTGTATGTATTTAATGATTTAGAGTATATTTAAATTACGAAAGGAGCAAAAAGTTCATGGATTTAATTAAAATAGGAAAGTTTATTGCAGCCACTCGAAAAGAGAAAAATATAACGCAAGAAAAATTAGCCGAAAAACTAAACATTACCGATAGGGCAATATCTAAATGGGAAAGAGGATTATCTTTACCAGATGCAGACAAGATGTTAGAATTGTGTAGTATATTAGATATTAATGTTAATAAACTTTTAAATGGTGAGATAATCGATATGAAAGATTATAATAAAAAAACCGAAGAGTTACTCATTAAAATGGCCAAACAAGAAGAACTTAAAAATAAGGAGTTATTAACTTCTATGTGGATAATATTAATTGTTAGTGTAGTGTTTTATGTAGCAATTATTCTTTTAGCAGTATATACCTTAAAAAAAGGAACATTACTTGGAATCATAATTTGTGTTTCAACTCTAATCTTTTTAGTCGCAGGATTTATCTCATTGAAATTTGAGGTAGATGCAGGATACTATGAATGTAAAAATTGTCATTGTAAATTTGTACCTACTTAGATGCAAGTTTTATTTGCTCCTCATATATCTACGACTAAATATTTGAAGTGTCCTAATTGTAATAAAAGATCTTTTTCAAAAAAAGTCATGACTAAATAACAAATTATATAAGCAAGTGATATATATTTACAATCGCTTGTTTTTTTGTTATATAATAAAAAATATAAATTTTTGAAACTTTTTATTAAAATATAGGGATTATTATATTGTAGGTGATGAATATGGCTAGTCAAACAAACCTATATAAATTTAATGATATATATGATAAAACTTATTTAGATTTACTTAAATATGTAATTATAAAATGTCATAATATAAATGATGCTAATGATATTATTCAAGAGGTTTATTTAGAGTTATGGAATATTTTAAATAAAAAGGAAGTATTAAATAATAATATTAAAAGTTATCTTATAGGTATTGCTAATAACAAAATTAAAAAACATTATACTTTGCTGCAAAAAATAAAGACAATATCATTATTTGCAAAAAATGATAAAGATATGGAGTTAGTTGATTTACTCGAGGATAAAATAAATATTGAAAATATCGTTATAGAGGAAGATAATTGGAATTTAATATGGCAATTTATTAAAGCTAAAAAGAACCAAGATATTCCTAAAGTGTTTTATTTATATTATAGACTAGAATTATCAATTAAAGAAATAGCTAAAGAATTAAGAGTAAGTGAGTCATATGTTAAAAATTTAATTTATAGAACATTAAAAGAATTGCAAATAAAGTTTGGGAATAGGGGTGTTTCTAATGACTAATAAAGAAAGATTAAAAAAGGTAATAGCAGGGGATTTTAATAAGGCAAATAATTATAAAGAAATAGTGCAAAAAATAGAAAAGGAAAGGAAAATGAAAAGAGAGAATAATTTATTAAAATGGGCTTTAATACCAATATGTTTAATATTAGTTATTAGTGGGATTATTCTATTAAATAATAAAAAAGAAAATACTTTAGAGAAGAAACCGAATATTACTTATGAGAGTAAAAATGCATCTTTGAATATTAATAATTTAGATAAAACAGATATAACAAGTTTAGATACGGATATTAAAACGGTAAGTGGAGTTAATATACCTTATCCTTTTAAAGTAAATGAAGATAATGAAGGATTTATTATCCCTAAAGATTTGACTCAAATAAAAAACTATATTGTTTATACTAAAGAGAATAAAGATAGTAACGAATATGATGAAATAGCCAATTATATAATGCTTATTACTGATGGTAGTGATAGAAGTATTGAAGTTAAATATTCTAAAGACCAAAACCCTTTAAGAGATTATTATTTTGAGGAAGAAAATAGCAAAATAACAACGATTAATGGAATAGATTTAAAAGTTTATAAATGTGGAAATAGTTTTTATACAATATTTAGCTATAATGGGTATAATTTCGATATTGAAACTTCAAATATAACTGAAGATGAATTTACGGATTATTTAGTATCTATTTTAAGATAATATAATAAATTGTAAATAATGGAGAACTTATGAAAAAAATAATATTATTATGTAGTATTTTGCTTTTAGGAATACCAGGCTGTGGTAAAACAAAAGCTGGACTAGAAATTGGAAAGAAATCTGATATTACATCCAAAAGCAGTGGTATTACAATATCGATTAAAGAGGGAACTTTAACAAATGAGGGCATTACTTTGATTTTAAAAAATGATACTGATAAACTCCTTCGATACACTGAAGAATATTATGTGCAAGTAAAGCAAGATAATGATTGGTATAATATCAATGCTGAACTCTTTTTTACAGAACCTCTTTGGAGCTTAGAGGCTCATGGGGAAAAAGAAATAAACTTAAATTGGAAATATAGTTATGGAACTTTGCCAAAGGGAAAATATAGAATTATAAAAAAAGTTTATTTTGAAAATGAGAAAGATCAAGAATTTTATATATCAGCAGAATTTAATATTGAATGAATTTAATGATGATGGAACTAAAAATGTTTTCTCCCTCTAAATGATAACTAAAAATTTGTATAATAAAATAATATCAAGTTTAATTCTTGGTATTATTTTTATTTGCATATTCGCTTTTTAATATATTTTCGATTTCTTCAGGTGATTCCTTACATCCATTATCAAGCCATTTTTTAATAATAGCATTAAGCCCTGCTTTAAAAAACTCCATGTGATAATCTATATATTTATCATTATATAATTTTTTTGATAAATTATAATCATACTCTCTATCTATAAAGTTTTGATCCATTTTTAACTTGAAATATGTCTTATAAAATATTTGATTATCTTTTATATGCTTAAATAGTTTTAAAAAATCATTTGAATTATTATTAGTATTTCTTTCTTCTTGATATAAAAATGCTACTTCTTGCTCTAATTGTTTTCCAATTTGATCTGCTAAATCGTAAATATCTAGGTAATTAACATAAAAAGTAGAACGATTTATTTTAGCAAGTTTACATATATCAGTAACAGATATTTCCGTTATTTCTTTAGTTTGTAGTAAAGTTATAAACACTTTACTTATTTTATCTCTAGTTTGCTTTCTTCTTTTATTATTTGCCGTATTCATATATTCACTCTCTTTTAAATGGACAAATGTTGATAAATTGTTGATTGTATTTATCTTTTAAAAAGATTATATTAAAAATGTAATAAAAAGACAAGCGTCCATTTATTGAAAGGAGCGATATTATGTCTAAACTCATAGAGGCCAACAAAAAAATTGAAGATGCTGTTGTTGGAGGATATAAAAAGGTTGAAAAAACAGTTGTTGAGGGATACAAAAAGTTTGAAGATAAGTTCGTTGATACCTTTTTAAAACAAGATGGAGAAACAATAGAAGAAGCAAAAGCAAGATTACAAAAAGAGCAAGAAGAACTAAAAGAAAAGAATAATAAATAAAGTATAGGAGGTAAAAATGAAAAAAGAAACTTTATTAGAAATTATTTTAGGCACTATTGGTGGCTTAGTATTTGCAATAGGTATGTGTATGTGTTTAATACCAGAATGGGATTTATTTAAAGCGGGAGTTGTAGTAGCAATTTTAGGGTTTATCATTCTTCTTTGTATTATACCTGTTTATAGAAGCAATCATCCTAAAAAGGAGCATGGTCCAATTAACTGGGGAATAGTAATTACATGGATTATAGGAATAGTAGGGGCTTTAGTAATGGGCTTTGGTATGAGTAAAGTAATGGTTGGAGATCCATCCAAAACAGATTTACTAATAGGTATCGTAACAGGTATTGTTGGTTTACTTATTTGTGTATTTAACTACCCAGTATATTCTTATATAAAAAGCGATAAAAAGTAATTAGGGGATTATAAATCCTCTTTTTTGATTATAGGTGTTATTGTGAAAAAATTATTAAAGAATATCTTTTTGCCAAACAAAGTAGTTGGATTCATAATGTTTAATGTAAGCTTTGGCTTGCTAATATATGTATTTAGCCTTCATTTAGAAGATACACCTCTTGCTTATATAAGTTATCTTTTATCTACTTATGCTTTAATTATTTTCTGCGTTTGGTTTTATAAAGTATGCAAGTTTAGTAATAAAGCTATTAAAAAAACTAAGACTTATCATTTATATAAAAATTATGAGCTTTTAATTACAAAATTTAAATTAGCATTTGCTACTTTACTTCATTTTGTTTATGGTATTTTTAAACTAGCGACAGGAATTTATTATATGTCTTGGTGGTTTATTACTTTTGCAGTTTATTACTTAATTCTTTGCTTAATGAAATTATCTATAGTTAAAGACATTAAAACTGAAGTTGGAACAAATTTAAAAAGTGAATATAAAAAGTTAAGATTAACGGGCATAATTCTATTATTCTTAAATTTAGTATTAACGGGTATGATAATTTTAATAATTAGACAAAATCAAGTGATAATATATGCAGGTTTTATTATTTATATAGTTGCTATGTATGATTTTTATTTAATTATAAGTGCCATTATAAATGTAATTAAATATCGAAAAGATCATAGTCCTCTTTTGGCTGCAAGTAAATGTATTAACTTAACTGTTGCCATGATTTCTATGATATCTTTAGAAGTTGCTATGGTATCTCAGTTTGGAACAAATGATAGTGAATTTAAAATGATGATGACTAGCATAATGGGATTTGTAGTATGCTTAATAAACACTTTTATGTCCATATATATGATAGTTAAGTCTAACAAAAAATTAAAAAGCAAATAAAGCAAAAATTGGCATAAGCAAACTCTATATGAGATTTGCTTTTTTCATGGTACAATATTTAATAAGATAAATAGTAATTTGTAGAAATGGATAAATTTATGAAAAGATTTTGGAAAGAAATATTAATATTAATAATACAATTATTTTTGTTTTATATTATTCCTTTATTTGCAGGGCCAACAGATATAATGGGTTTAATATTTTTAATTATCGTGGGAACATTTATTCTTTCAATAATAATATCTACTATATCTAAAGAAAAAGTAAAATATTTTTATCCTTTAATTGTTGCAATATTATTTACTCCATCAGTCTTTATTTACTATAACGAATCAGCTTTAATTCATATAGTTTGGTATTTTGTTGATTCTTTGATTGGTTTAGCAATAGGAACAATAATTTATAAATTAACTAACAAATAATTAAATAAATTACAATTTAGGAGTGTGATTACATGGCTACAACAAAAGAGTATAGAGATTTTGTATTAGAACAATTAAATTTATTAGATAACATTACTTGCAAACTAATGATGGGAGAATATTTACTTTATTACAATGGAATATTATTTGGTGGTATATATGATGATAGACTGCTTGTTAAAATAGTGGATAATAATAAAAAATATAATATGAAAGAATCTATTCCTTATGAAAGCGCTAAACCTATGTATTTAGCTCATGATGTAGATGACAAAGAAACACTAAAAGATATAGTATTAGATACTTGCAAGGATTTATATATAAAAAGATAAAGAGGTACAGTATGGAGGAATATTTTGAAAAGGCAATTGAACTTGCTGAATTAGGAGTTAAAAATTTAGAGGGTGGTCCATTCGGAGCAGTCGTTGTTAAAGATAATAAAATAATTGGCTATGGAAACAATAAAGTTTTAAAAGAAAAAGATCCTACGGCTCATGCTGAAATAATTGCTATTCGTGATGCTTGTAAAAGATTAAATACTCATAATTTAACAGGATGCACTATTTATACAACAAGTGAACCATGTCCTATGTGCTTGTCGGCAATTATATGGTCTAATATTAAAATGGTATATTTTGTAACTAATAGAAAAGATGTTGCAAAAGTTGGATTTAGAGATGATATGATATACAATTATTTAGAAAATAAAGAAAAAGATATTTTAGAAATACATCAAATTGAAAATAAAAAATGTTATGAATTACTTCAAAGTTATAATCATGAAATTTATTAATTTATCGCTACCGCTAAGTTAAATATCAAATGTTAATATGCATTGCTTGAGGCAACGATACATTTAACATTATAATCCTTTGTGAAGGAGAAAATTATTATGTTAAAGGATAATATTAAGACTATTAGAAAAGCAAAAGGACTATCACAAGAAGAACTAGCTATAAAATTAAATGTAGTAAGACAAACAATTTCAAAATGGGAACAAGGCTTGTCTGTCCCAGATTCTGAATTATTAGTTTCTTTATCTGAAGTGTTGGGCACGTCTGTTAGTACACTACTTGGAGAAACTATTAAAGAAAAAAAAGAAGATTCGTTAAACGAAATATCAGAAAAATTAGAAATAATAAATTTACAAATGGCAAGGCAAAAAGAAACAAAAAGAAAAATTTGGCAAAGTCTATTTATTTGTATATGTGTTCTTATAATAATTATTTTTATAGGATTAATCATATTAGGAAATGAATATATGAAGTGGGATTATAGTGATCCTGAATTAGCGGTTTTGGGAGTTGGGGTTCACAGTTTTGTATGGCTTTTTGTAAGAGTAGCACCAATAGTGTTTATATGTTCCCTTATAGGGATTTATGTCACAAGGAAAAAATAATTAGGGAAAGAGGAAAATTATGTTATTTGGTAAAGAAAAAGAAAATTATAAAGATAAAAAAAGTATTGTTATTTATTTCTCAAGAGCCGATGAGAATTATTCAGTAGGATATATTGATAAAGGAAATACTGAAGTAATTGCTGAATATATTGGCGATATTACAGGAGCAACTTTGTTTAGGGTTGAGCCTAAAAATCCATATTCAAAAGATTATAATACTTGTATTGAAGAAGCAAAGACAAGACAAGCTAGTCATAATGCTCCAATAAAAGAAAATATCCCGGATTTGGCGGAATATGAAATCATTTATATTGGATCTCCTGTTTATTGGGGATATATGCCTGAAGAATTAGTTACAGCTCTAAAGGATATTGATTTCGCAGGAAAAACAATTAGACCATTTACAACACATGAAGGTTCAGGGCTTGGTAGTATTCCTGGTCAAATCAAAAATGTATGTAAAGGTGCAAATGTTTTAGACGGTTTAGCAATTACAGGTTCTTCTGTAAATAATGCTAGGGGAAAAGTGGAAAATTGGATTTAAAAGATACGGAAAAATAAGATGGAAAAACAAGAATTTGATAAATTAAATGTATTTGGATTAGGAAATTCAAATGATGCGTATGCAAAGTATTTTACAGGTAATAGTTATCTAAATCCTATTGCAAAAACGGAAAATGGAATTAGCTTTGCAAATGTAACATTTGAACCAGGATGTCGGAACAATTGGCATATTCATCACGCTAAATCTGGTGGAGGACAAGTTTTAATTTGTACAGCTGGACTAGGCTATTACCAAGAAGAAGGTAAAGAAGCCCAAAAATTAGCACCAGGTGATATTGTAGTAATACCTGCAAACGTAAAGCATTGGCACGGAGCAAGAAAAGATTCTTGGCTTAGCCATATAGCTGTCGAAGTACCAGGTGAAGAAACTGAGAATGTTTGGCTAGAACCTGTATCTGATGAAGAATACAATAAATTAGGTAATTAGAAAAATGTTAAACAGACCATTTATAAGGTTTGTTTTTCTATGTCTAATAATTTATTTTAAATAATAAAAATATTTATTGCGAAACAATTGTTCAAACTATATAATGATGTTATCAAGGAGTCTAAAAATGCAAGAAAGTAATATTATTTTATATGAAACAGAAGATGGAAAAATAAATATAGATGTAATTTTAAGAGATGAAACAATTTGGCTTACTCAAAAAAGTATGGCTGAATTATTTGAT
>CANQGF010000032.1 GCA_947601485.1 uncultured Bacilli bacterium | reverse complement strand
AATGGGCCATCTCGTTCGACTTGCATGTCTTAGGCATGCCGCCAGCGTTCATCCTGAGCCAGGATCAAACTCTCAATGAAAAAGATTTATAAATAAATCTTTAATTGTTTGTTTATTCCTAAGCTACTCAAAATTGACTTTTTACTTAGTTTTCAAAGATCATTTCTGCGTCCCTTTTTCGGTACGCATTGATAATATACCAAATTGAAATTAAAAAGTCAACAAAAAAAATCACTTTTTTTAAAATTTTTTTATTTTTCGCTAAAAATGTTCTTTTTATGACCTTTTTTTCTCTCTTTTTATGGAAATATTACAATATATTTATATGAAAAAAAATAACAAATAATACAAAATTATTTGTTAAAATTATTTGTTATTTAATATATTTTGATATTTGATTAGATATTCATTTAATAACACTTTATTAAATGGTCCTTCATTTTTAGTTTTCATTTTTATTAAACTTTCTAATTCTTTATTAATTATTAAATCTAAATCAGCTGAATAATTCATAATTTTTTTATGATATTTATATTCATTTTTATCTAATATGCGATATCCTCCATCAGGAAAAACTCTTAAATCAAGATCATAATCTATATATTTAATTGTATTCTCATCATCAATATAAGGAGATGCAATATTACAATAATAGAACAAACCAAAATCTTTGAATTGAGCAATAATATTAAACCAAGAATGTTTATAGAAAAAAACTAATGCTTCTTCTTTTGTATAATGACTCCGACCATCATTTTCCGTGACTTTTGTTTTGTAATTACCACAAATTAGATAATCATCTGTTTCTTCAATAACCGTTGATTCATCCCAAATTCTATGAATTTTACCATTATGTTTATAACAATGAATCTGTATTTTTTCTCCAACTTTATGTTTCATTATAAAAGCCTTTCTAATTAAATTATACTATGATTAAGAATTCTAAACAAGAAAAAAAGGCTAATTAACCTAAAGCCTTTAGTACATCAACCGCTTTTTGAATTTGTGAATCATTATATAAACCGGTTTTAAATAAAATTTCATTATAATCTGGTGTAATACCAATGGTATCAATACAATCTCCAGCAGGGGTAAACCATTTAGCGGAAGTTGTTTTAACTGAATCACCATTATCAAGTTTAATTACTTCTTGAACTTTACCTTTGCCAAATGATCTAGAACCAACCAAAATAGCACCATAGCTATCATGTAATGCCGCTGCTAAAATCTCGGCTGCTGATGCTGTATTATTATCTATTAACACAACAATCGGATAAGTTTTTGCGTCCTTTGTTTTGTCTTTATGAACTACCTCATTATCACTGTTTTTTAAAGAATATATAACTTTTCCTTCTTCTAAAAATAATGATGATGTTGCTTCAGCAGCTTGTAAGTATCCACCGGCATTATCTCTTAAATCAATTATTAAAGAAGAAATACCCTTACTTTCTAAATCTTTTAAAGCATCACTTGTTTGTTCATCTAAATTTTCAGCAAAATTCTTTATAAAAAGATAACCTATATTAGTATCTTCCAAAACCTTATAACTGACTACTTTATTAGGCAATTTTTCTTTTTTAACTTTAAAAAATAAAGTAGCATTATTTCTTTTTACTTCTAAACTAATATATGATTCATTACTATTCTTAATTAATTGACTTACTTGTTCACCTGATAAATCATTTATATCAGTATCATTTACTTTAGTTAAAATATCTCCTACTAAAAGTCCACTTTTACTGGCTGGTGAATCTTCGACAAAGCCTGAAATTGTTTTACCATCTAATTCAATACCAATTCCTACATAAGTTGCTGATAATTCATCAACTATTTCTTGATATTCTGTATCTTGTAAATAAGTGGTATATTTATCACCTAAAAAATTCATCATTCCATCTTCAGCAGCCTCTAACATTGCTTTTTTATCTATTTCATCATAATATTTTGATAGTAATACTTCATAAACTTCAATA
Organism: uncultured Bacilli bacterium; assembly: GCA_947601485.1. Taxonomy (GTDB): domain Bacteria; phylum Bacillota_I; class Bacilli_A; order RF39; family UBA660; genus SIG200. Next base: position 13,002 of record CANQGF010000032.1, on the reverse strand, counting down.
AAATCTTTTAAATCTTTATCATTTGATATTTCACTCATATCAACACTATTATTATTAAGCATTATAACACCAGTTGTAATCCCTGATACAATCGATGTTATCACCATTATAATGATTACACTCACTAATCCAAAGCCTTTATCTTTCAAATTATCACTCCTGTACCATAAAATAATTTTAACATGCAAGCCAAAAAAAAGAAAGCAATTAATGCTTTAACTTAATTTTTCTTGTATAGTTTTGTAATCTTCAATATATTCAGTAATCTTACCTTTTTTAATATGTAATAAGGTTAAATCACCAAAGTCAAATTCACTTACTTTTTTAGCTTTAGGATTACTCTTATTATCATTATTAACGTTATAATATGGTTTATTTAATTGATTATCTAGATCGCATAAATATATTTTAATATAGTCATCTTCTTTTTTATTTCGCGTATAAACTGATGCAAGTGCAGCATATTTAATACTTTCTTCTTTGGTAAAATCATAAACTAAAACATAATATTCATCATATTTTCTATTTAAAATTGTACCAACTGCTACTTTATCATAATTTACTTCACCAATGGTTGAACTATAACTAAAATCTTTCTTTTCTTTACTAACTAAAGCAGTTAGTAGATAAATACCTCCGACAAGAAGAGCTAAAATAACTATAATGATAACAAATCTTTTAATTTCATTGCCTTCATCAAGAGCACCACTACCACCTTTTATTCTTCCAACATTATTATTCTTTATTAATGGATTTTCTTTTACTTTTTTCTTGCTCATAATAATTCCTCTCTAAATAAGATTATACTCAAATTGCCTTATAAAAGCAACTTTTATTTAAGAATTTCATTTATGTTATGATCTCTTATTTATCGAAAAAACACATATTTCTATGTGTTATTTTGTATTTGCAACTAAAGTTTCATTTCCTAAAGAATTAGCAATAAGCATCATTTCGGAAGGAGTAAGTTCGGTACTAGCTAAATAATATGACATATCATTAGCGTCCCAGCTTAAACTATTAGCACTTAATGCCCCGACTGATTCTGATAACAATAATGGCTCACCATAAACTGGTATTACTTCCATAACACTAGCACTAACTGCTTTTTCTTCAATTAATACAAAGTTTTTATCACCACTAAAGGTAAGAATTACTCTATTACCAGTATCAGTATCAACTTTTTCACTACTTGTTAAATAAGTATTACTTGGGATATACAAAGGATATATTATGTCTTCGATTGTCGCCGTTTCTTTAGAGTTAGAATCATCTTTACAAGCACTTCCATCTTCACAATCTTCTTCTTTAGGCTCTTCTTCTTTTACATAATCTTCTAATTTAAAATCATCTTCTTTTAATCCAGCTTTCAAATCGACTTTACTAAAAGTTACTTTTATTTTAACAATATCATTTGTATTATAAACTTCCACTTTATCTATTTCTTTTTTATCATTTAAATATATTTTTTGATAACCAAGTTCATCATTATTAGGATAATTTACTTTAGTTTTAATTATAAAACCATCATCATTTTCCGTTACTTCATAGTTTTTATCATTTTCAATATCATTTACTATACTATTAAGTAAGTAAGCTTGACTTGATGCTGTTGGCCATTCACTTTGAAATTTAAAACTTTTATTAAGTGCTGGTGTTATAACATAAACGTCATCATTATTTTTTAAAATTATTTGTTCATGATTATTAGTTTGATTAACTAAAACTACTTTATAATAATTATCTTTTAGATAATAACTTTCTAAACTATAATTAAAAGTTTCTTCATCATTACTTATTTCCATAGTACCTGTTACTTTATAAGATTTAACTCCTTTAACATTTTTCATAAAGTCTTTAACTACATTATCAGGATTGCTTTTTCCACATCCACATAAAAACACCATCATAATACCAAGTAATACTACCAATTTTTTCAATTTACCACACGTCCTTTTCTAATTAAATATATTACGATTATTTCTAAATATTCATGTATATTAAAAAAAGTTTTATCCATAATAAAAGTATAAAGGAAAGTGATTTATGGAAACATTTCAAAAAACAACATTGATATTTACAGTTATAGGGGCAATTAACTGGGGATTAATCGGATTTTTCAATTTCAATTTAGTAGAATCCTTATTTGGTGCCGAGTCAATGTTACCTAAAATTGTATATGCTATTGTTGGATTGTGTGGTTTAATTAATATTGGAATATTATTTAACCATTTTGAGACAAAAGAAAAATAGTCGCGCGCGACTATTTTTTATTTACTAAATAAAGCTAATATTTTACCTACCATATAAATAATATTATCAGCATTTTTAACCGCTATTTTTTTACCAATAGCTTTACCACCAACAGTTAAACTTGATAAAAAAGATGCTAACATAACATTCCAGAAAGATAAATTATTATTAATAAATAAATTAATTACTAAAACTGTCACTAAACTACCACTTATTATACCACAGACATCACCTACAACATCATTACAAAATGAAGATACAGTACTAGCATTTTTAGTAAGTTTAATGGCTTTTTTAGCGCCCTTTAATTTTTGACTGGCTCTTGAATGAAGGGCTTTATCATCACAACTTAAAACAGCCACCCCAATAATATCAAAAATAATTCCTATTAACAAAATAGAAATAATACAAATTATTAATACAATATTATTAAATCTACCTAAATAATTAGCAATTATACTAAAGATAATCGCTAATATAAAGGTTAAGAAAAAGACTTTTAAAGTCCAATTATCTTTCATAGTTCACCCTTATCTCATTAATTTTTTTAATATTAAATTTCTCCTAAAATAAAAAAAATATGGTATATTATAAATTAACTTTATGGTTTAGGTCGAGTTGAATTTCTCTATTTCCTACTAAAAGTTACCCGTTAGCGATTTATCTTTAAAGGAAACAACTAATCGTCACCGTATTAGTTACTCGATTGCCACTTAAATCCATACCCTATTATTTATAATATGTACATTCTAGAGATTTTCTCAAACACCAGGGATTGTCCTTATTCGCTTTTGCAACAATGATTTCAATTAATATTTAGATCATTAATATTCCCCATTATCACTCACGACAAGATTATCAACAAATGACTTAGTAAAAGGATTGGTAATTATATGCCATTATAATTCTTCCTTAAACTTAAAATTATATATTCACCCTAACCTGGGCGGAAAAAGCAAATATATAAAGTGCCCCTTTCTATTGGTAGATTTTTAGCCCTACCTTCAGACAATATAGTGACTAGAATAATGCACCATACGTATCTAATTATAGCACAATTTATTATATGTGTCAAGTTGTGTCAACAAAATGCTATGATTACTAAAATTATATTGCTTTTTTAAATAAATTATATCTAAATCTCAATTAATTAATTTTTCTTATTGAAGTAAATAATTACTCCACCTAAAGCTACTACAAAAACTAAAGATACACCTATAATTATACCCCATGGTAAAGTTTCATTATCATATATTCCTTTATTTTGGTTTAAACAATCTTTCATATCTTGCTTATTTTGAATATACATAATCGCATCGCAATACTTACTATCATGATATTTTTCTATTGCTTCTTTAATTTTATCTTTATTTTTATCATTATAGCCATAGAAATATGTAGTACCAATTATAGTTAAAGGTAATGTATTCTTTTTAATATTTAATTCATCTTTTACTGTATTATATAATTCATTAGAAGTATCCATAAGGGAAACTTTAATTTCACTTTGATCTTTTAGATATTCTTCTAAATCATCATATTCACTTTTACACTCATCACTATCATCACAAAATAAATAAACAGTTAAGTTATTAAAATCACTTCCACTTGTTACTACCGCTTTACTAACTTTTGGTACAAATATTAAAGATATAATCATTAAATACAAACTTATTTTTTTCATAAATCCCGCCTTCTTTTTATATTATCGCATATTTTCTTAAAAATATGTAGTCAAAAATAAAGTATGGCTTTTAAACCATACTTTATAATTTATTTAACTTCTACTGTAGCTTCAGTACCAAATGTATTATGATCTTGTTCTTCACCATCATTTATGTATTTTACTTCTAAATTTGAATTAGCTTTTTCCGTTGGATTAATGGTATATGAAGAAGCGTTTTTATTTGTAGCATCTGTTTCAATGCCAATTCTAAATTTATCACCATTAGAACCAGTAAAGTAATTACTATATATTTGAATGCTACCATTATTAGTAGCTTCAGGAAGACCATATAATTTAAGAGCATAATCAGTAGCATTTTCAAATTGGAAATGAATTTGTCTTAAAATAATATTTGCTCCTTCACTAAGTTTATGAATAATAATATGACTTGTTGGAGTAACAGTTACTGTATCACTTGATTTTTTGCCTTTGAATGTAATATTTAAAATATCTGTACCTGAATCAACGCTTCCCATAAATTCAACAAATGATTTTAAATTATCACCAACAAATGTTGAGAAATCTCCAATATATGTATCTGGATTATCAACTGTATAATATACTGCACTATCCCAAGTACCTTCACTAGCACTAACCATGACATTACTTAAAACAAATTTTGTTTTATTAACAGTTATAACATCTAATCTAGCGCCATTTCTAGTACCTTTACCAACTACTTTTAAATTAGTAAAGCTTACACCATCAGCATCTATAATTATTTGTCCTGTAATAGTTTTAGCATTACTTAATTTATTAGCATGAGAGCCAGAGCCTTCATAACCAATTAATTTAACACTACGGGTAATATTTAAAGGACTATTAAGTTCAATATTACTATTAATATAAATTACTTTATAACTTTCATTTTGTAAAGCATCTAGTAATTCTCTTTCATCATTTACAGCTGTTTTATCACTTCTTGGTGTAGTTTCTATTTGAGGCCAATATTCAATATCAGCAGTTGGTTTTAAACTATTAGCATCAAAACATTCATTTCTTTCATAGGAATTACACCATTTAGTTGTTTTATAAGTATTGTTATCATCTTTATAAGTCATTAACATTGAATCAGCTGGAGGAAGCGGAACGCTACTACTTGTTTTATCATAATAACGAATAAACACACCAGCAAAACCTGTTATACTACGATCAGCATGATAACCAATTTTTATCCATTTATTTTCATTATCACTATTTAAATAATAATGTCTATAATTATATCCTTCTTTTTCTCTTAAAGTATCACCAAAGAATTCTTTGTTACTATCTTCATAAGTGACATTTTCTTCATAAATTTTTTCACTAGCAAATTTATTATCACCACGATTTAATACTACATTAGTTAAACGTGTAACTTCTTTTGTAGATCTAATTAATGGATTATCATAACTTTCAGTACTAAAAGTCATATTAGATACCGCTACATGTGCATTATCAACAACAATTCCTTTAGTATCTGGCATTGTTACTTTATTTAAAGTAACATTTGCCCCATTACTAATTTTTATAGCATCAATATTTTCTTTATTTTCTCTTTCTACTACAATTTTTAAATCATCAATTACAACATTACCATTTGTAATATTAAATATATAGTTATCACTACCAGTATAAGTAATAGTATTTCCATGACCGTTAATAACTACATCTCTTTTAATTTCTTTTAAATTATCAGTAAGATTATCAATATTAAATGAGCCACCAATATTTATAACTGGCGAATTACTAGCTAATGCACTATTTAATAATTCTTTACTTGTTACAGATAAATTTGCAAAATCAATATTATTAACAAATTTAAATTCATAAGTAGTATCAGTATCTTTATAAGTTATTAATGGATCATGTTCTAAAATTATTATACTAAATGAAAAATCTTCTGGAATATCTTCTAAATTTGTTGCACTTTCATTTTTACTTTTAATAAGATTTATAACACTACTAGCAATACTTTCACTACTTTCATTTGTAAATTCTACTTTCTCTTCTCCACTAGTAACTTTTAATTTTTTAATTTCACCAGTTTTTAAAGATTCAGCCATTGCTTTAAATAAATTAATATTTTCTAATTCACTAATACTAACATTAGCTTTTAAAATATCAAAGTTAATTGTTTTATCATCTTTTGTTAAAACGAAATTATCATCTTCATCTTCATTAGTATCTTGATTATTTATTAAATCAGTAACAAAACTATCAAAATCAACTTCAAAGTGAGCATATAATGTTACATCACTTGTTACTGTACCATCAAATACACTACATACATTATCACTACAAGTTTCCCAATTTTTAAAGGTATGATAAGGAATATCATTTAACGAACTATTAGTTACTTCTTTTATTCTTTCATTAGTATAAACTTTTTGTGTTTCAATAGTTTGTCCTTTACTCATAAAAGTAACTGTATGTTCATGAATAAATTCTAAATCTTGATAATTTATCTTTAATGTTATAGGATTAAATTTTTCACCATCACCATCAAAATCAATTTTATATTCAATTTCTTTATTTTTAGTTATTGGATGACCTTCTTCATAAACTTTATATAAAACAGTTATAAAGCCTTTTTCATAATCATCACCACTTGGTACGCGTTTAATAAACTCGCCATTTTCACCCTTAACATAAACTACCCATTTATCATAATAATCTTGATAATCATCACTAGCAAAATAGATTTTTAAGGGAACATAGAAACCTTTGTTACTAGCAAATCCAGCATTTACTTCTTGCTCTTTAACACTTCCAGTTAATTTATAAGCATAAGTACTATCGCCATCACTAATTACAACATTACCTAATTTATTAAAATCAAATCCCCAACTAGCTAATGTATTTTTATCTTCATTACTAATATATCCGTCGCCATCAACATCACTATCATTTGGGATAGTTACCATTGTTTTGGAAGAATCAATAACAAAAGTACCTTTTAATACTGCACTTTCATAATTAAATGTATAAGTTACTGGTAAATAATTATCTTCATCACCATCTAAATCAACTGTAATAGTAAATGTTTTATCTCCTGTATCTTTTAATTTATAAAGTAGAGATAATGATTCACCTTCTACTCCTTTAATATTTTTATATCCACCATTATCAGGTACTGTAAATATTGTTTTATTACTTACACCATCTAACGAAATATTTAAAAGAATAAACCAACCTTCTTTATTAGCACTACCAAAAGCATCATCATGCACAGTTTGTTTATAAATATCTCCATTTATAGTGCAATTAACACCTTCACAAGTAATTTTATATGTATCATTAGAATTATCATAACCATAAGGTGCTTTTTTAAAAGTTTCAATATCTTCTGAAGGAATTTTTTCACTAACAGTTACACCACTTGTTTCGTGTTGATAAGTAACACTTCCCCAATTTATAGTTTTTTTGGCTTCACTATATTTTTCACCATTACCATCTAAATCAACAATAATTTCTAATTCTTTTTTTACATCGGCATTTGAAACGGGTTGTAATAAAGTTATACTATTACCACTTAAATCACTCTTATGATAAGTAGTATCTCCTACTTTAATTGTTACATCATCAGTTGCATTTTCTACATTTATGGTATAAGCAAAATAATAATTGGTTTTTCTAATATCAGCACTTATTTCAGTATCTTTAACAATTAAACCATTAAGTACACCATCAATCATTTGAAGTGAACTATGATTACCCTTAAATCCTAAATATTCACCACTATATAAATTAATTTCAAAAGTACTTGGAATAACATCTTCCTTAACTTTTTCATAATCAATATACTTAATATCAATTTTTTCACTTTTTGCTATTGTGCCTTCACCAACAAAATTTTTACTATTTACTTCCCATGTTGGGTTATCGTCTTCATCCCAAACACGATTGATTTCATAAATAACCATTTTAGTTCGATCCGCTTTATCACCCGTTGGAACATTAATAGTTCTTGAGGCTAGCATAATATCATAAATTTCAAATGGAACACCACTTGCATTAGTAAAAACATAACCACCAACAATTCTTGCTGTATTTATGGTATTATCACCTTTAGCATCAATTAGTTCACCAATTTCTTCAACAGTCATTTCTTTTGCTGAAACTGGAATGCAAACTAATAATGACATTATCAACATAAAAAGCCATAATTTGCAATATTTCTTTAACATTTTCTACTTCCTTTCTAATATTTTAATCAACATAAACAGGCTCTAAATATTTAACCGTTGCTTCCACTACGGAATTATCATTTAAAATAATATATAAAGTTTTAAGATCACCTTCATTGACAAATGATGGAGCAATGCGTGCCGTACCTTTAAATGTTCTTAATCTTTTATCCCTAGATGGTGAGAAATATTTATAATCTAAATCACTACCATCAACTTCTACACTTATAACTTTATAATAAGTTGTTAAATTAGTTGTTTTACTGACTTCAGCTTGTAGAGTAATTTCATAAGTTTTTGGTTTTTCTTCTACTTCAATTTCTATTTCAGCATCATGTCCACCAGCTGTAACTTTTACTGTAACTTTACCTACTGCTACACCAGTAACAACAATATCTTTTCTATTAGTATAATTAAGTGAAACATTATTGTTAGTTTTAGTCCAACTTACTGATTGGTCGGTAGCATTTCCTGGTTCAATAACAGCGGTTAAACTAATTGTTTCTCCAACATGTATTTTTGTTGTACCAGTATTATTTCTAATTGATATACTTGTAACTGGAATAACTTCAGGCTCTTTTTCTTTTATATTGATATCTATAAAAGCACTTTCGCCATCAACTTCAACTGTTACTCTAACACTACCTGATGAATTAGCTTTTAAAGTAGTTGTTTTAGTATTTATACTACTTAAACTAGCATGATTATTGTTAACACTCCACCTAACGCTTTGATTAGTAGCATTACTTGGATTAATAACGGCTTCTAGGTCAATAGAATCACCAACAAACATTTCATTTTTACCTGATTTATTGTTAATTCTAACACTTGTGACTGGTATAACATCAGTTTTTTTCTCTTTTACAGTTACTTCGTATGTAGCACTTTTATTACTACCATCAGTTGCTTTAGCAGTAATAATTACTTTAACTCCAGCTTTATGTCCTGTTACAACACCTTTTTGATCAACTGATGCTGCTTCACTATTATTAGAAGACCAATTAAGAGTTTGGTTTGTTGCATTAGTTGGTTTAATCTCTGCTTTTAAAGTAATTGTTTGATCTACTTCAACTTCAGTAGGTCCAGATATTTTGATTTCACTAATTTTAGTTTCATTTTTTACAACTTTAACTATTTTAGTAGCTGTAACTGTTTCACCATCGATAGATGCCGTAATAGTAACATTGCCTGTTTTTAAACCTTTAACATTACCATTTTTATCGACAGTAGCAGTTTTATCATCACTACTAGTCCAAATTACCTCTTTATTTGTGGCATTTTCTGGTTCAATATTGGCTGTAAGTTTAATAGTTTTTCCCATAACTACTTCATCATTTCCTGTAATAGTTATTTTGCTAACCTTAATTTTTTCTTCTACAACTGTAATAGAAATCATTGCTTTTTCATTACCATCACTTGTTGTAACTGTTATAGAAACTTTACCTTCTTTTATCCCTTTTACAGTACCACTTTGATTAACTGTGGCAATACTTGGATCACTAGATTTCCAAGTAACACCTTTATTTGAGGCATTCATTGGTGATATAACAGCGGTAAGTTTAATTGATTTACCAACTGTTACTGTATTATCTCCCGTAATAGATACACCAGTAACCTTAACAATATCTTTTGTAACAGTAACTAAACAATCAGCTTTTAAATTACCATCTTTAGTAGCTACAGTAATAGTGGCTTTACCTATTTTTAAAGCTTTAACTACTCCATTATTATCTACTGTTACAATACTTTCATCATTAGAGCTCCAAACTAATTCTTCATTACCACCATAAATAGCCACTAAAACAGTTGAGGCATTTGGTGATAGAGATACCGTAGTTAAGTTTAATGATAATTTTTTCTCTTCTTCTTCCCATCTAGCTTCTAGTTCTATATTTTGCGTAATTTTAGTATTAAAATCAAATAATTCATCATCTAAATACCAACCACTAAAAACATAGCCCTCTTTAGTAGGATCCTTGGGTTTTTTAACAGTATTATCCCTTTTTACTTTAAGGGTACTAACTACTGTCCCACCATTACTATCAAAAGCAACTTTATAACTTGGGGTGCAACCTTTAATAACTAAAAATAAAATGATTGCAATAATTATTATTCCCATCACTAAAGTTATTATTGCTTGCTTTTTATTACTGGCAATTTTTGTCATTAATTCTTTACTTTTATCTTTTAACAATTTAACTAACTCATTAACCTTTTCTTTAGCTTTAGCTAACGTTTTTTTAACATCAATTTTCTTAATGGCATTTTGTTCTTTATTCACATTTGGAGTGTTTACGGGAACACTATCTAAAGTTTCAATACCATCATCTACTTTTTTTAAAATTTCTTTTGATGTCTTTTTTGACTCGTCTTTCATAACTTCATTCCTTCCTATTTTCTAGTACATTATATCATATTGTTTTAAACAATAAAATAGAAATTATGCCTATTTCTTAAAAAGAAAAGACTGCTTCAAACCATTTTTGAAACAGCCTTAATTTTTAATCTTTAGTAATTTTTATTTGAATAGTTCTTGTAACAACATAATTAACTAAAGCATTATTATTTTCTATTTTAACAGGAACATCATGAGTGCCTTCACCAAGACCTGATAAATCAACATAAGCTTTAACTGAACTAGCATCGATTGAACTAATATTAGATTGAACGCCTTTTACTTGAACTTCTGTACTACCTTGAGAAATAATAGTTGCATTATAACCATCAGCTAAATATTTAGGCTCAATCGTATTAACATTAACCGTTTTTTGTTCTTCATCACCAAAGGTTACCGCAATCGTAGCGTTTTTAGCACTAATATAACGTACGCCATTTGGTTTATTAATAACAACTGTATAGTTTTTAACTGATTCAGTACCTAATCCATCAACATTGATTGTTACAGGAACAGATTTAATATCTTTAATTTCTTCCTCTTCACCATAGATATCAACTAAATAACTAGGGGCATTATTAATTAAAATAGAAGCGATTGCTTTACCATTAACTAGACTACCAGTTGTTGATACCACTAAAGGAACAGTTTCTTTATTACTTGTAAGAACGATTGATCCAGTTAAAGTACCTGGTACAATTTCTACATTCTTAAGTATTTCCCCATTTTTATCATAAGCTACTAATGGAATATTTGTAAGTTCATACGTTGATGCTTCCGTGAAATCTTTATTTGATAAGTCAATTAAAGCTTTAATTGTTGATATTTCATCTAAAGCATCTTGACTACCTTTAACTACTACTTCATCACTATCTAATTTAACACTAGATACACTTAATTTTTTATCTAAACTATCAGTACTTATTAAATCATAATTAACAGTTTTAACTTCACTAACTTTATTTTTAATAGTAACAGTTAAATATGAAGGATTTAAATGATAATCCACTGATTTAATATTTTTAGTATAAGAAAATGCTACTTTATAAGTACCTGGTTTAGTATATTTAGAAAGATTTAAATCAACACTAAAATCACCTAGTTGTTTTGCCAGTAAAATATCTTCTTTATTACCAGATATAGTTATCTCAATATTATCCGGAACATTTTCAACAACAAAAACACCTTCATTATAAATTAAGTTAACGGGAACATTTTTTATAACTCCTGCTTCTGTACTAACTAAATTAACAACTTTATTTTCAATTAGAATAAAGCAAATAACCGCAAATACTAAAGATAGAACAATAAGAGCTTGTGGTCTATTTAATAATTTATTAATCTCATTACCACTACCATTACTTGATTTGCTAATGTTATAAACTAATCTACTTATTGGCATAACAATAGTTTTATCAATAAATTTTAAAAATGACTCCACGATAACATAAAAACATTTACCAATCTTTTTAAAAAATTTACGCATTATTATCACCGCCTTCTTCATTTTCTGCTTCAAAGAAGACTTCTTCTTTTGGACTTAATTCATCAATTAATTTCATTCTAAATTCATCTAATGTTAGATTATAGTTAAGTTCATTATTGCAAGCGATGGAAATACGACCATTTTCTTCCGATACAATTAACGCAATAGCGTCACTTTCTTCAACTATACCAAGCGCTGCTCTATGACGTGTTCCAAGTCTTTTACTAACATTTGGATTCATACTTGTTTTAAAGATAGCTCCAGCACAAGTAATTCGATCTCCTTGAATTATAACACCACCATCATGAAGTGGTGAATTAGGGAAAAAGATTGACTCTAATAAATCATCAGTTAAGTCTGCATATATTTTAGTGGCATTTTCAATATATTCTTGTAAAGAAATTTCTCTCTCAATAACAATTAAAGCTCCCACACGATTCTTTTTAAAATATTCAACAGCTTTCATTATTTCAAAGACTACTCTTTCTCTTTCATCAACTGTTAATATTTTATGACGACCAAGTAGTTGAGTTCTTCCTAAATTTTCTAATGCACTTCTAATTTCTGGTTGAAAGATAACAATAAGGGCTAGTGGTCCCCAAGAAACAATATACTCAAGTAAAACACCTACTGTATATAAATTTAGTAAATCACTTAATATTTTAATAATTAGGATAATAACTACCCCTTTAACTATTAAAGCTAATTTAATATTATTTTTTACGTTCTTTAATATATAATAAAACGCTAACCACACAATACCTATGTCAATAATTTTTGTAATGACCCCCCATATTGCTGTTAAACTCATTTTTTCACTCCTTAATTTTAACCACTTCATTATATCAAATATTTTATAAAATAAAAAGTCCCGAAGGACTAATTTTATTATTCATCGTTACAATTCACAGTCCAAAAAATTAAATAACACAAAATAGACTAAGCAAAACTTAGTTTATTTTTAATTCTTCTA
>CANQGF010000031.1 GCA_947601485.1 uncultured Bacilli bacterium | reverse complement strand
CTGTGTTGCTAAATAAAGCTGATTCATAACACCAGTCCATACTTGCGACCATGTCATAGGAATTGAATCAAATTGTGAATTTATGTTTTTTGTTGCTCCTAACATTGCATTTTTAACAATACTAGCAGTGATTTGTCCATCCGATGCCATTGTCCTTATCTTACCTATTGGTACATCTAAATAATCAGCAATTGTTTGTATGATATTTGGTGCAGACTCAAACACCGCATTTAATTCTTCACCACGAAGAACTCCTGACCCTAATGCTTGTGTTAATTGTAATGACGCAGATGCCATTTCTTGTTGACTTGCACCAGCAATTACAAACATCTTACTTAAATTTTCAGCAAATTGTATTGTTTCATCATTTGAACTAAAGGCATCACCTGCCCTTTGTCCTAATTTAGCAACTATATCTGCTTGTGTTTGATAAGAAGCTCGTGACCTTTGTGCAGACGCAAATATTTTATCTTGTAATTCATCAGTTGTTTGTAATCCATCATTCATTAAGTTTAATCTTGCAGTTGTTTGTGTATATTCATCAGATAAATCAACTAGTTTTGATATTCCTTTAAATCCCAGAAAAGCTCCGACCGCTCTAGTAACACCTGATGACATATTATTTAATTCACTGTTAAATTGTCTTTGAGAATTGGTATTGTTATCAATCTGATTTCCTAAATCAATAACTGACATATTAGCACTTTCTATTGCACTTCTTGCATTTTCCAACTTTTTAGTATCAAAACCACCACTAACAGAGCTTTGCATATCTTCCATTGCTGAAATTGTATTACTTAATGCATAATTTATTGAGTTTAAAGTTCCTGTCATGTGGTCAGTTAATGTTATTGTGGTACTTAAATTTGCCATATTTTACCGCCTCCCTTTTGTTGACTTTTTATTCAATTTTTTTGACTGTTTCCTATCTTCTTCATTTTTTTTATCAATCATCGCTATGATAAGTGTTTTCTCATTTTCCTCTAAATTGCAAAAAAAAGAAGGTAACCAATGAAATTTGTGGAGACAGTAGTAAGCATAATTTGTTTCACTGTCTCCTTCAATTAGTTTTTTGCTTTATCATACTTTTCGTCAAAAGTTTCATCAAAACCATTAAACTTAGTTACAAAATCTGCAAAATTAGAATATTCTCCAGGTTCATCAATCATCTCTCTAATCAAATCTTCTGCAGACATTACACCATAAGAATCTTGCAATTCTTTATCGTTTAGGTTTGGCTCTACTACAGAAGCAACAATAATTTTAGCAATATATTTGGAAGTATTAACCTTTTGTGTATATTGCCCAGTTTTACCTTTAATCGGAACATTAACTATACAATCTTCTCTGATTACATCATTTTCTTTTGATGTAATAGGTCTAATTAACCAATCTAATGCTTCCCCTTTTTCATCTACTAAATATTTTGTAGCTTTATATTTTACATTTTCTTTAATTTTTTTATTTCCCTTTAAAAATTGTTTTAAATTTGACATATTTTCCTCCCATACAAAAAAAACTCAACTAAGAGAATTTTTATTACATCATACCATCAAGTAAATTAAAGCTTTCTGGCATTTTAAAATCTTCAAATGTGAAATCTATATCTTCATCTAAGTAATCATCATTATCTGCATCAAATTTTGCTAAAATACCACCATCAATATTGCAGTCTACTAATACAATAGTTTGACGTCCTGCCGATGAAGTTGGATCTTCATTTGTAATTTGTATATCAAAATATATATCCTCACCTGTATCTTTAAAATTCAACATCATTTCTCTAAAGATACTAGTATTATAATGGAATGTTGCAGAACCTGTTCCATTCCAACCAGTTGATTTATTTCCTTTACCCGTTTTACCCAGAATAGGTACTTCACTTTTAGTCTTTTCAATTTTTGCTTCAAGATTAATTGCTTGCATGAAATTGTATCTATTATTACCTATAGTTAAATAACACTCGGCAAGTTTTGCAGAAATTGAATCTTTTGCTTTCATAGTTATATTAGGCATTTCTCATCATCTTCCTTTCAATTCTATTCAATTGTCACAGCCATATATAATTTTTCCATCGTATTCACAATAGTAACTTTATCATTTACTACAACTGCACTTTTGCTATCTCCTTCTATTATTTCTACATCTGAATCATTAAAATTTTGAATAGCTCTCATATCCTGTAGCCCCTGGTGGTGTTTTACAATATCATTCCATAACGAAATTCTACCACTTGCATCATTAGGTATATTACCTAAATATTTCGTATTAAATAAAGAAGCGATATCATTAGCAATTTGATCTATAACTCTTATAGTCTGATTATCCTTAAATATTTCTCCTTTATCATCGCTCGTTGTAGTAAGACTATTTATATCTTTTAAAATACGTATATCATCGCCAACTTGATGTAATACCAATTTGCCATTTAAAATTGCATCTTCCAATTCTAATTGTGTATATTCTGTATTAACTTCGAATTCGCCATCATAAATTTTATTTAAACATGATTTATTTACAGCACACCCTGCTTCAATTCCTGTAATAAAATACAATATTGATGCCTCGTTGAAATTTGAATCAGTAGTAACTTTATTTATGACATTTATTACCCCTTCATAATCAGCATCATAATTGTGTAATACTAATTGAAATTTAACACCTGACTCATCACGTAATCTTTTACAAAAGTTAACTGCAAGTTTTTTTATTTCTTCATCTGTTGTAACAATTCCCATTACATTATAAGAATAAGATTCTATTTTATCAAAATAGCTTTGATAATTAGTACCTGTTACTTCTCCATTTGTACCACCTTTTAATGCTTCACCAGCTGTTACACTTAACTCTGCTTCTTTACTATAAACAACAAAGTCATTATCCACTAAATCAGCGGAAGTTTTAACAGTTTGATAATCAACTAAAGTAGTATCTAAATATAAACTAACATCAAATTTTTCTTGTTCATCAACATTTTTAGCAATTACAACCTTCAAAGCATTACCTCTTTCACCACTACATTTTGCAGTAGCATAAGTATTTGTTGCTTTTTCGCCTTTGTTTAACTTATAAAAATATAATTTTGAAGCATTTATAAATAAATCTCTCAATCCCTTCATTTTTTCATGTGAAGAATTATAACCAAATAATTTTAAAGTATTCCTTTCGAAATCACTGCTACTAACTTCAATTATTTTTTCATCTTCGCTCCAATCCAATATTAAAGGCATAGTTGCAATACCTCTGTCCGAAAAAATTGATGTTGCTCGTGCTTTTGATACGAAATTAATATATGTACCTGGAAGTATTTTATTTTGTGCACTAAATGTGCCTCCACCCAATGACATTTATATCACCTTACCTTTCATAAATTTTTCAATAATAGTATCAACTTGTCCAAATGTATATTTTTTGCCATCTTCGAGTAATGAACTTAATAGATCCTTTCTATTAGCATATTTTTTTGAATTAACTATTTGTTCTTTCGAAAAACTATTTTTTTCAAGTTTGACAGCATTCTTTTCTTCTTTTTTTTCTTGCATTTTAATCACCTTCCGTTACTTCTGAATTATAATCACATGATTCTATTTTATTTATTTCTGCTTCCGTTTTTATAACAAACATATCATAATTAACAAAAAAATTTAAAATATCATCATCATATTCACCATGCATCTTTTTACCACGAATTAGACTTGTCACAAAGTTTTCTTTATCTACAGGTTCATTTATATTAATATACTCTAAACAATTAAATAACCTATCCCTAATACGATTACACTCGTCTTTAGGTTCTTTACTGTCTGTAATATACTGAATACAAAACATATTTGTTAAATAATACCTGTTATTATGAAACAATTCTTGACTTGGGTTTAGAACATTGATAAAAAAACAAGGTGTTTTCAATCCCTGTTTTACTTCTTCTGTATATATTTTGTAATCATCGCCAAATTCTTCTTTAAGTTTCAAGCATATCCCATCAATTATCTTATTTACCATTTATAGCCTCATTAAATAACTGTTGCAATCTTTTTTCAAGGACTCTAGGTGCCATATTTTCAACTTCACTTTTGGATTTAGTCATCATGAATTGTCCTTTTATCCATCCCCTTGAGCCATCTTTTTTTTCTTTTGTACGATGTCCGGATTCAACATATGGAGCATAATCTGCAGAATTACTCATAATTATTAAATAATCATTTCCATTTTCTTGTATTTCTATTCTCCAATTATTATTTAAATTTCCTGTTACTGGATGAACTCTATATTTTGTTCTGGTAAGCCATTCTTTTGCTAACTCTTGAGCAGTATTTTTCAAAACTTCATCATGCTTATTTACCATGCTTTCAAAATTTTTTTGAAATTCTTTAAACTCTTTAAAATCAAACTTACCATTTTTACTCATTATGACCACCTCTCAAACAATTCAAGCATTATTTCTTGATGCGTATTATATTTTGCAGGTTCGCCACTTGATTTATAATCTTTAGTAATATCATTCTTGGTAACAGAAATTTTGGAACCTGGTTTGATATCTACATCTGGAGAAATAAATAACTTTGTAATAATAACTTTTTCAGTTGCATTATTTTCATCACTGTTTACAACAGATATATTTTCATAAGACAATCTACATGGTTTATTTTCTAATACTATAACTTCTTCAAACCCAGTAGATTTATTGGTTTTAATTACTTCTTGATACTCTATTACACTACAAGTACAATCATAAAGACTTTCTATTGCCTTTTTAGCTACCATTTCAGCTTTCTGTAGCATATTAAATCACCTTCTCCATAGTTAATAAGATAGTTAATTAACGAATTTATTTTCACATCATCAGTTTCAGAACCTTCGCCAGTGGAAAAAGATATATTAGTGTCACCTAATTGTATTTGTTTTACAGCAGTATCAAAATTAAAATTATCTGTAGATAACTGATTTGACTTTTGCTTATTAAATAAAAATTCACCACAAATTCTATCAATAAGGATTTCGTATAATTCTTCTGGAATAACAGTGATATTACATGAATTTTTAACATGATTAAATTGTTTTGTCATTCCAAAAATTATTAACCATTTATCATTGTCATCAAGTTTCAATCCAAAATTCAATAGTCTTTGAACAACCATTGTAACGAAGTATTTTTGTTTATCTTCCTTCAATAGTTGTTCAATTTGACCATCTAATTGGATGATACTTTCAACATAAGAATCAACTTCAAATTTCTTTTCTGCTGGTTCACTATTTTGCATACAATATCACCCTTTCTTTAATTATTCAGTTTGTAAGTCAACTTCACTTAAAGTAAGTGTTTTTGTTTCCTTACCTTTACTTGTAATTTCAATTGTATTATCCTTGTCGTGAACTTGGATAACAATTAAACCATCTTTAGGATCAACTGAAACTGGTTTCTTTAATTTAGCACCAGTACCTTTAAGTTCGCACTTAACTGTACCTTTTGCTTGTCCTTTTGCTTCTTCAAAGTATAAAGGTATAAAATTACCAGTATTATCAGTTTTATCAAATTCAGTCCAGTTTTCTACATGTTTTAAAGCACCTGTTACTTTTCCAGTATCATCAATACTTAAATTTTCACATAAATCTTGAACTGTCTTTTCACCTAGATTTAAAGATGTTTCAGAACTAGGAACACTTACTTTAATTTCCGTTAGACTACTTTTTTTTTAACTACAACTCTAGCAATAGCAATTTCTTTATGTGGATAATATTCATTATCACCATCAGTTGCTAAATCCCAGTTTGTACCATCAGCAAGTTCTTCATCAGTTGGTGAAAGCTTTGCTTGATTTTTCTTTAAGTAACTAAAACCATGTGGTGCATAGCATAGTCTTTCTCTTGAATATAATAAATCTCTATCATTATCTGCATCACGAACCATTTCATAAGGAACTTTTGCACCAATGTCTTCATAATCTATCATACCAGCACCTAGAATATACATTACATATTCTTCTGCTTCTTCAGTAGTACTATCATCAACTAAAACTAATTTACCATTCCATTGTGCAAGATTTAATTCTCTTTCAACACCTTGTGAATCAGTTTGTGTTAAAAATGTTAATTGCTTTTGGTTTTCAAGTTCAGTTGCTTGTAAACTGTTCATAATAACCAAAGAGAATTTTCTTTTCTTATCACCACATGCTTTTTGAATTGCAGAGTTTAATGTAACAGTTGTTAATCCATCTTCTTCAATTTCAAAAGTATGTTTTTCAGCAAATTCTTTACCACCTGTTGATTTAGATGCGAAAATACCTTTAATAATAGCAATTAAAGTGTCTTCATTTGCATCATCCCAATAATCACTTAATTGGTCACCAACTTGTGACATAAAGTCTTTACCAGCAGTAATATCATAACTGAAGTCTTGTTCTGTAAATTTATCCTTTCTACCAAATACTACAACACCTCTTTCAAAAGTGTTAAGGCTTTTTGCTTCATCATATTTAGTTTCACCATCATAGTTTACTGGTTTACCTTTTAATCTACCAGTCATAGGAATTATTGCATAAGCAGTTCCTGTTTGTGAACTGAATGAATTTTTAATGTTTTCATCAGCTCTAAAAATGTTTGCTTTAATTAACGCATTTAATCTTTCTTTTGGTACAGTTTCCATATACTTACCAAATGCTTGTGGATTAAATGATTTCTTGTCAAATTTAGGCATTTACAATCACTCTCCTTTAAAAAAATTACCTAATTTTCAATCTTTTGTTCCTCATAATATTTTGCTATTTCTTCGTAGCTCATTTGAGAAAAATCAACCTTAGATACAGGCTCTGTACTTCCAGTTTCTCCAGGCTCAGCACCTCTGAATTGTTTTTGTTTTGTTTCAGTTTCAAATAAGAATTTACTATTGTCATCTTGAAGTAAACTATCAATTTGTTCTGATAATCCTTTTAGTGTTACACCATCTTCTTCAAGTTCAATTTTGTCAAGATCCAATAATCCTAAAACTGCTTTAATATTTCTTGCTTTAGCATTACTTAAACCTTTTTCAATAGCCACTGATTTTTTTAACGCATTCATTTCTTGCGTATGTTTTTCAGTGTTTGCTTGATTCTCTGCTTGTAATGTTGTAATTTGTGTCTTTAAACCTTCAACATCTTCAGTAGAATTTTTTAAACTTTCAAGTTGGGCATCACGATTCGTAATATCATCCTTTAAAGTCTCATTTTCTGCTTCCAATGCATCAACTTTTGTGTTTGCAGTTTCAAGTTTACCTTTTAACTTACCAACAGCAGTTGAATGTTCATCAAGAATAGCATCAACTAATTCTTTCATACCATTTTCATCAAGTAATTTTCCCTTCAACAAATCTTCCAAAAACTTCCTTTTCATTTTTTATCATTCCTTTCATCTTCAATTTTTTTTCGTGGTTCTTATCCACATGATTCAAGAAAGTTGTTGTCTTTTTGCGACTTCCAACACAGGTCAAAAAAAGCCGATATTTCTATCGACTTATTGGTGCTAGTTCGTAAGCACTGTTCCTTAAACTTTTGTAACGCATAATAAAAACACTCTATTTCTTTTTGAGTGCTCTCATTTCTTTTAATTTAGTTATGCGTTTATCCATTTCTTTTTCCATTTCTTCTAAAGTTTTAGTATCATTTTTCATTTTTTTAACTTTTTCTCGTTGTTCTTCTGTCAGTTCTTCATCAGGTATTACTCTAGCACCTATGGCTTGATCAGTCATTCTTGCTAAAAATTTATCAGAATCAGATAAATCTTTGTGCCTTTTACGTTTTTCTACTGCACTTAATTTCATAAATTCTTCAATTGTAATTTTTCCCATACTACACCTCTTCAAGATATATTTTAACAAAATAATCATCGGCTGTATCTATTTTTCTAACAAAAAATCTAACATCTCTTTTGAAAAGTATTTCTTGTTCTGCTTTATTATATTTTCTGATATCTTTTCCTGTTTTACTAATAATTTCCATTTGAACTCTAGCCTCAGGATTGTAAATCTCGCCTACTGTTGTACTTAAAAATTCATTATGACTCATAATTTTGCCCTCAGGATATTTTTTTAGAAAATAATCTATATCCTCACTACTAATAGATACACTTCTTGTAACTATTCCCTCATAGTTAGGCATTTTATCTAGTGCAATATCCAAATTTTTTACTACTTCAGTGAGTCTTTCATCCAATGCAGTGTTATTTCTTAATGATTCATTAATTATATAAGATTCAGAACCTATATATGTACTAATTGCATATTCTTCATTAGTAGTTAATTCTTTAGTTGCCTTTGCTCCTACTATAACTTTCGAAGCAGAATCAGTGATATTTTCTTTCACATATTTTTCTTTCCATTCATTATATTTCATATTAGATGGAACATAATAAGTTTTACCATTTTCATCTCTAGCAGCTCTTTCCGCAATATCAAATTCTTCATCAATTGCTGGAGCAGTAGTACATCTACACCTTGGATGAAATGGATTAGCTGTAACTCCAGGTTCATAATCTTTTAAATCAAATATCATCCCATCCATATCCCCACAAGTAGAACAAGTTTTACCATCTAAAGTGCCAATTACTTCAAATTTATTAACCCCTAAATTCTTATATCCATCAAGTTGAGATAAACTATTAAAATATGCTTGTTCTGTATATACTAGTCTAGCTGCCTGTTTTTCTGATACTCCGAATGAATCTTTAATTTTCTTTACTACTTCTCTTGGATTTTTGCCTAATAAACAAGCTTTTGTAAGTTCACTATGTAAGCTATTTATTAACTGTTCTTTAGAACTCCATATTCTGTCACTAAAATTACGTCCATCAGTTGACCATGGTTTAGATATAATTTTTTCAAGAACATTACTATCTACTTTTGCCACATCATAGCCTATATTTAAACCTTTTTGAATTTCATATATAGTATTATAATATCCATCTTCATAAACGCCTTTTAATAGGCCTTTTATAGTGTCTTCTTCTTTTCTATAAAGTGCTTCTATTGTTTGTCTAGTTTGAAGTTTTAATGCTTCTAATCTATTAATATGAAACTTAGCAGATGCATTTTCTAATTCTTTTAACCACTTTTGATTTATTGCATTTTCCTCGCCATATTTTATATATTCTTCAACACTCCATTTTAATTCATCAAGTTGTTTATCGTTTAACCACTTTTTAGCTTCTTGAATTGTAATATTATTATTAGTTGCAAATCTTTGATACCATACAGATATTTTACTTTCAATTTCTTTTTCAGCACTTTCAAAAATCGGTTCCAATTCTTTTATGGTATTTTTAGCTTTCTTATTTGATGATTCTTCTAACTGTTCAAATCTCTTTTTCCAATATGAATTACTCTTCATTTACATTACCATCTTTTTTTGGTGGATTAAACGCATCGCTATACTGATGATCTATTTCTTTTTTACGTTCTTTTTCTTTTGACTCCAATTCTTTTTGAGGATCACTTATCCATGGATGATTAGCTACTATTGTTTCTTCTGATAATATATCCATAGAATTGTTACAATTGTTTATAACTTCTGTTTCGTTAATTAAAATATCTCTATCAAATATAATTTCTACGTCTTCATTTTCAAAATTTCCTTTATCATTTTGAGAAAGATAGCAGTTAATAAACCACAATAAATCTTCAAAAGATGCTTGAAATTCTGTTTCCATGCCATTTGCATCTAAATCTATATCTGAATACATAGAACGAATATTTAATTGATTAGGATTACCTTGTAATCTATCATCTTTTGCATCATATCCCATTGCGTTTTCTATTAAAGCTTTTTTAAATATTTCTAATATAGCTTTATAATTTTCAGAATTGACCTCAACTTGAAGCGTTTTCAAGTCTCCTGGCATATCTTGAGTATTTGATATTTTAACAGAGCCATAAGTAGCCAAATTATGTCTAAACTCTCCTAAATTTTCGCCATCAAAATTTACTAACACAAATATAGTATTTCTTATATCTTCCTCCATGTTGTTTTCAAATGTAGATAAAATTTGATTTATTCCATCTTGAAGTGATTTAACCATCTTAATGAGTGGTATCTCCTTAGGATTGTATTTAAAAGGAATGAGTGGTATCTTATTCCAATTATATCCTATTTGTTCTTTTCCCCCTTTTTCAATGACAGTAAAATAATTAGAAAATTTAATTTCATTTGTCACTAATCTGTTACCATCTAAAATAAAATAATATATTCCTTCTTTAGTATAAACTTCGACATTTTCAACTATTTCTTCTTTTTTATTTTTGATTTTTATTGTTTCATATAATCGAATTGCACTATCAAGAATAGTATGCTCAGAATCGTGCCATATTGGAATTAATTCATAATTTTTAATGACTTTAAATGATAACTTACCATCTTCATCATAATAAACATATAGCCAGCCTGTTCCCTCATTTATGCTATCGATTCCTATTCCTCTAAGGGTTCTTTTGAATTTTTTATTAAATATCTTTTTTATTTCATTAGAATAAGTTTTATTTTCGGTTTTAAAAGAAAAAGGCTTCCCTAATAGGTAGTTAGCCTTTTGGTCAACCATTTTTTTGTATTGATTATCTATAACGTGATTGTTAGGTAAATTATCAACTTTTTCAAGTTCGCCATCTGCATTTATGACTTCTCTATCAGTATTTAAAATATCATGCTTACCTTCATAATAATTTTCACCTATAATCATTAATTTTCGTTTTTGAGATAACTTAAATTTTTTTATTTCATGAAGAATATATTCTTCATTTGTCAAATCATAACCTGTTTTAACTAAATTAGATAATTTTCTTATATCATTTTGCATATTCATCATGTATTCACCTTCCAATCGCTTATTTTTAAAATAATTTTTAACTTTTGTTATAATATTAGCCAACTTTATCACCACTCTTTCTGACAAATAAAAAACACTATTAAGTGCTAATCAAAACTAAATGTAGCTGAATTTTCCATTTTTTCTGCTATCCCTGTTGTTGCGTCTGGTGCATCATCATGTTCATTTTTACCTTCTTTTTGGTATCGATTCATTGCTTCATAATATTCTGGCCATAAATCAGCCCAATTATTTGGAAAATAAATATGATCCATAACCCATGTAGAGTTAGATATTATTCTTGCATCTTTATTTTTTCTTTGATGAAAAGATTTAATTCTACATTTATTTGAACCATATTTGTTTTTTAATATTGTTTCAACATTTCTGGCAAATCCTCTACCACCATTATTCGATTCTATGTCTGCAATATTCACTTTATCATCATACAACATTTTAGCAACCGCTGGTTCTGTCAATTCCATTCCGTCTTTAGTATAAATTACATTAATAACATACGCCTCTTTATTATACTCAACATAGTCTATACTACATAAATAATCATCTCCTGTATCAGCAGTATCTGTATAATTTTTAACTCTTGTATATAACGGATTACCATTATTATCTATAGGAAGTTTAGTATAAGTTTTAAAACTAGTATACAATCTGTTTTTATTATCTATTGGCTCTTGTTGATAATTTGCATAAATTATATCCTTATTCATTTTCTTTGTTTTTATAATAAAATCTTCTTTATTTAGTATTTCATCACACAACATTGTTCCATCTTCTTGAACTGCTTTATAACTTACATGCCGTACGTTATCATAATTTGCAAGTACATATCCCGCTAAATCACCTTCACACCAACGTGTCATTATAATTATTATTTTAAAATTGTTTTCTGTTCTTTGAAGCATTGTATTATTAAACCAATCTATAATCTTTTTTAAAATCTTTTCATTATATGCCTCATATATATTTTTTATAGTGTCATCAATAATCATTATAGTACACCCAAAACCTGTTGCTGTACCACTTGGAGATGTTGCAAGATAACTCTTTTGCATCCTTCCTTCTAACGACCATTTTTTGGTGCTAGCATCACCTTTTTTTATTTTAGTATCAGGGAATATATCATTATAAACTAAAATGCCTTCTGTTTTTTCCATTGCAATGGTATCTCTAACATTTCTTGCAAATTCTTCTGATAAATCTTCATTATATGAGCCTGTCATAATCTTTTCTTTTGGATTTTTACCCAATGCCCATTCAACAAAATTACTTGCAGTTCTCGTTTTGCCATGTCTTGGTGGAGCATCTATAACCATAACTTTTTCATTGCTTTTATAAAATTCCTCTAATTGATTACATAAATCCTTTAAATAGACCCTATCCTCTTTATAAAAATCAGCGGCAGTTAATTTACAATAATCCCAAAAATATCTTCTTGCTAATTCTATTTTAGCCTGTTGTCTTACATATTTTGGTACCACTAGCTATCACCAGCTAATTTCCTCAATTCTTCTTCACTCAAATTAGCATATGGATTGTTTATAGATCCACTATGGTTCAAATCTTGTTTATCTTCCCAATTAAAATTATTCTTCAAATTAAAAATAACTCCTGCTGCTATTCCTTTCTTAAATAAACAGCACTCAACAAATTCTTGCACTCTTTCCTTTGCTCTTTTTATCGTGTGGCAAAACTCATCTTCATATTCCTTCTCATAACGCAAAAGTTGTTTTCTATCCATATCAAGGAACAAAGCTAAACCTGTTATTGTATAAGGTCTTTTATTTTTATCACAAAATGTAAAATACTCATCAATTAAATTTTGCAATTCCTCAACATTCTTGTATTTCCTAGGTCTACCTACCTTATTTTCCATTCATATCACCACCATTTTAACTTTATAAAGCTCCGACGTTCTCAAATGCTCCTAACATTTTTTCAAATTGTATAGCTATCCAATCAATTAATTCTTCATTTCTAGCAAAATCACTATTACCATCTAATCCACTTTCATAAAAAAATGCGTGAATTATCTCATGCCTTAGTACTTCTCGTTGATAATAATTTAAATCTTCTATACTACTATCATCTTCTTCAAATTTTCTTATTACTATTTTTTTTATACTAAAATCAGTATATCCACTAAGTCCTTTTAATTTTGGATAATCTTTTTCGTTTGCATTTTGAACTATCGTATAATGTGTTCCTAATATATTTACCTCCATTTTTTATTTCCTCCTCACATTTCTTATTTCTTGGACATAGTTTACAACTATGACTATATTTAATACATAAGCTAATATTATCCATTCGTTACCTCTTTCAACATCAAAAAAAGAACTATTTCCAGTTCTTTAATTTGCACTAATTAAAATACAATTGACAAAAATTACTTTTTTTTATAAAATAACTATCACATTTTTCTGAAAATCAATTATTTCATAGTTTCATTTTTTCCGAAAAATGTTATAATAATCTTAGAAAGACATTTATATTATTCTTTCTGATTATATTATGAATTTATAATCATAATATGTATAGGGCACTAAAAAGAGATATACTTGATTTCGCTAGTTAGGTGTATCTCAGTCCTAAAAATGGTTGAGGCACCTATTCAGTGATGAGTAGGTGTTTTCTTTTAATCCTTGCTGTTTAAAATTTTTGCCAGCAATACAAGTATTACTACAAGGATTATTAAATAATCCACAAAAACTTCCTTTCATAAGGACCACCTCCGTTCTTTATATTAATATTAAAATAAAGGACTGAGGCTTTAAACACCTAACGTTCAAGTATATCTCTCAATCATTATACATTAACATATTTAAAATGACTAGTTTTTTTAGCCATTTTTTTGTATTGATTATATAATAAATTCATTTTACTATATTATATCATTATATTTTCACATGTCCATACACGGAATTTTCACGCTTTTTTCACGCTATCATAGTTCATTAATAAATGTATCAGGAAAAATATATACTTTTAATTCATTAATAAGTCGCTTTTTATGTTTACTAACAGTTCCTACAGAATAATCAATTTTTTCAGCTACTTCTTCTATAGTCATTCCATCAAAATAATATAATTGTATGATCTTGTAATAACTATCATTTTTAATCTTCATTAATGCTTTATTAACAAGTCTTATTTGTGATTTAGTTTTAGTAGATATTTGTTCTAGTTGACTTATTCTAGTTTCTAATATTTCATCACCGTATACATAAGTCTTATCTTTCTCATTTAAAACTAAAGTATTGGATTTAGCTGGTGGTGGCGTAATGCTTTTAGCTTCTTCTTTTAAAGCTTCTATTTCTTCATCGATTAATTTTACAGCCTCAGGTAATACTTTTAAAGAATACAATATTTTTTCAGTACTTCTATATGATGATCTATGATTTTTTAAAAGATTTTTGCTTTTTAATTCTTCTAGTACTTTTTTTACAATTTTATTTTCTTCTTCATCTTTTATTTCTACCATATTGCCCTCCTATCTACCATCACCCTCATCTTTTTTATATTTTTTAATCCACTTATCAAACATTCCGTAACAATCATCACAGAAATCGTAATTACATACATTTGCATACTGTTGATATTTACCAGCCCCGTATATTTGCTTTACTAATCTAATTGGTTTTGAATCAGTTAAAACTTTATTACAAATACAACATTTGTAAATTTTTTTATTTGCCATCATACTTCTCCCCTTTACTCCTAAAAATTATACTCCTTAATTAAAACATTTGGAATTTAGATCTAAATTTTTCTTTAGACATCTTATTTATCTCCTATCCTAAAACAATTATTACATCATATAATTCTTTAACTCTAGATTCTAATTTCATAATTCAAGTTCCTCTAATGTGTATTCTTTATCTAATTCCATGCCTTTGTACATTGTACATTTTTTTAATAATGGCATAGTCCAATTTGGTTCATTTGTCATATGAAACGATAAATATTCACTTCCATCTAAATAATCGGTTTTTCTAATATATTTAACACTATCTCTAAAAGGTCTAATAACACCACTTAAATATTTTCTTTCTGCTTCATCAAGTATTGGTTCTTTTACTTCTAAAGTTAGCTTTATTTTTTTGCCTGCAAAATTATTAGCTATATTTTTAAAATCTTTATGAGATAATGCTCCATCTAACTTTATTTCAGTATAATTATCTCCAACAATACTATTTTCACTTTTTACTCTAATCATTTTAACTTCTTTTTCTATTTTCATTTTATTTCACTCCCTTATCAAATAAATTATTTTGAATATAATTAATAGTAGAACTAATTTTTTTACAATTA
>CANQGF010000030.1 GCA_947601485.1 uncultured Bacilli bacterium | reverse complement strand
ATTGACTTCTTCATTATTATTAGGCTTAATTATTACAAATAATGTAAGCCCTATTAACAACAAAAGTGTTAAATACATATATTTTTTGCTTTTCATAAACATTACCCTTTCTTTAAATATAGGTATATTTTACCTATCATGATTTTAATTATAGGCAAAATATACCTATTTGTCAATAGGTAAAATGTAACTGTGATAAGTTAAGATTGGTGGTTAAAAATGAATAGATTAAAAGAATTAAGGGAAGATAATGATATATATCAAAAAGATATAGCTAAATATTTAAATGTTGATCAATCAAATTATAGTAAGTATGAACTTGAAAAAATTAATATACCGGTGGTTATATTAATGAAATTAGCAGATTATTATAATACTACGATTGATTATTTACTTTATAGAACGGATAAAAAAGATCCTCTTCCTAAATCAATTATTAAAGATAATTCTAAATAATATTAGAAAAAAAATTAGTGTTTTGGTTAAGCACTAATTTTTTTCTTCTGTTTCTTTAAAATCTTTTAATTCGCCATCACTAGCTAATATTTTATTAACTTTTTCGGTAGCGTTATTTAATTTTTCACTACAACTTTTAGCAAGTTCCATCGCATCAGTATATTTTTTTATGGCATCCTCAAGTGGAACATTACCATTCTCTAATTCTTTTACTAAATTTTCTAAATCTTTTAAATTGGTTTCAAAACTTTTTTCTTCCATAAATAATTCCTTCCTTCTATTTTATTTCCTTTACGGTAGCGGTAAATTCACCTTCATATAATTTAACATTAATTTCTTCATTTAATTTTAAGTCTTTAACACTTTTAATTACTTTATCTTCTACTCTAACTAAAGAATAACCATTGCTTAATATATTTAAGGGATTAACTAATTTTAAAGTATTAATTAAAGTATCAAGTTCATGTTTAGTCTTAATAATTCTTTTTTCCATTAAATTATTTAAATTAATATTTATTTCTTTTAAAATATTATAATTATTATTAATTAAATTAAGTGGACTTAATAATTTGACTTTATTAGATGCTATTTGTAATTCATATCTTTTATTTTCTAATATATTTTTAATATTATAATTTAAATTTTCAATTAATTTATCTAATTTTTGCTCTTTTATTTCATATAAACTCATAGGATTTTTTAAAACAAAAGAATTTCTTAAATTTCTAAATTCAATAAATTTAGTATTAATTAAATTTTTAATAAATTTATTAAGTCTTATTTTGTATTGATTAAGTAAATTATTAATATCGAGTATAGTAGGAACGGCCATTTCAGCTGCCCCGGTTGGAGTAGGTGCTCTTAAATCAGCAACAAAATCGGCGATGGTAAAATCAGGTTCATGACCAACAGCACTTATAATTGGGGTTTTAGCATTATAAATGGCTCTTGCTACTATTTCTTCATTAAATGCCCATAAATCTTCAATAGATCCACCACCTCTTCCAACAATTAATAAATCACAACCAAAATTATCAGCAACTTCAATTTGTTTTACTATATTAGGAGCGGCCTCTCTTCCTTGAACAAGCGTGGGAAAAAGAATAGCTTCACATAAAGGATAACGTCTTCTAATGGTACTCATAATATCTCTTACAGCAGCCCCTGTATCTGCTGTAACAATTCCGATTCTACTAGGATACTTGGGAATAGGCTTTTTATGTTCAACATTAAATAGTCCTTCTTTAGATAATTTTTCTTTTAATTTTTCAAATTCTAAATATAAATTACCCAAGCCATCAACATCCATTGTATCAACATAAATTTGATAACTCCCACTAGCGGGATAAGCTGATACTCTACCGCTTACTAAAACTTTCATTCCATCTTCTGGTTTAAACTTTAAACTTTTAGCACTACTTTGAAACATGACAGCATTAATTCTACCACCATCATCTTTTAAAGTGAAATAAAGGTGTCCTCTAGCATGGCATTTAAAGTTAGATATCTCTCCTTTTATATATATTCTATTAAGAAAAAAGTCATTATCTAGTAAACTTTTGATATAATTATTTAATTCAGTTACTCCAATATATTTTTTCTCTTCCATTAAATTATCTCCTATACTTTTCCATAATATCAAACATTAATTCGTAAGTCAAGTTAATTATTTTCTCTTTCTAGATAATTCTTCACAAGCCTCTTTAATTAAAGCATAATTACTTTGATATTTTTCTATATATTCATCTTTTTTTGATATCTTTAAATGAATATCTTCTCTATAGGTTGCTACTGTTTCTTCTTTTTCAACATTATTTAAAACATCTATAAAATGATTAGGTGAAAAATCTTCTAAAATCTTATTAAACATTTCAATAAATTCAGAACTTGACTCCTGTAAAAATCTTTTTATCTCATATTTTAAAGTATCTTTTTTATTTAGAGTCATTTTTTTATCTTTTCCCCAAATATCTCCTGAAATACTAGAAGATACGGCTGGAAGTCTATAACTCGTAATAAACTCATTATCAAAGATAGCAAGTTTAACTTTATCTTCATTAAAAACAAGACCCCAATTATAATTAAAACGATCCCAATTACCAAGAATAATATCAAAAATATAAGTTTTAATTATATCTTCTAAAATGGAAGGAATATCTTTGATTAAAGGGCTATTTTTAAAATAATTTTCTAAATAATCCCAAATTTCATATAAAGACATTCCAATACTTTCAGGCATTTCTAAATCAGCAAAAGTTTGAAAAAAACCATAATTATTTAAATCTTCACTTATAACATAAACTCTTTGGTCTATAACTGCAATTTTATAAAATGGACATAATAGACCGATCTCTTTAGCAAGTTTATAACTTATAACTTCATTTGTAGCTAAATCTGCTGAAGTAAAACCTAATTCTTGTATTCCCTCAACTTTTTTAACATAAACTTGCCCTAAACTTAAATTTAAATTAGTTGCTAATTCAACTCGGCTTATTTTTTGTAAATCTTCACTTGTTAAATTCATTATTATCTTGCCTCTTTATAACCATTTTTATATTCATTATATAATTCTTGCATCATTAAATATCTATTAGTATAAATTTCAATTAAAGTATTTTTATATGGTATTTTAATTCTTTCTTTATTTACTTTATCTACTAAAATATACTCGTTTGCTTCAATATCATCTAAAATATTTTTAAATACTTCTGGGGTTAATTTATCTAATAATTCTTTAAATAAATCAATATATTCATAACTAGATTCTTGTAAAAAACGTTTTATTTCATTTTGATTTTTCTTTAAAAAAGATAAACTACCTTTCTTATATAATTCTTTATAATATGCATTTGCATCTAAATTAGAGGTAATCCTCGAATAAGCAGTAGTATCAAAAGAATCTTCATTATCTAATATTGCAACATTTGTTAAAGGACCATTTTTTAAAATGCCCCAGTTATCGGAATGACGATCATAATTAGCCATAAAAAAGTCAAAAAGATACATTCTTATGACATCCATCATTATTCTATCAGCATTTTGATAATTTTCTTCTAAAGCATTCCATATATCATATAATGATATATAACCATTCTTTTTAGCATCATCTTTGTTTTCATCTTCATCATCTTTTAAAAAATTTTTCGCTAAAGTAAATTCCCCAAGAAGATCTAGATTACTACTTAAAACACGATAATAACCATCATCTTCACTTAATTTAATTATTTTTATTTCTGGACTAATAAGATTACAAAGGGGAGCTATTTTAGATACAATTAACTCATCGATGACATCATTTAATCCTCTTTTTTTAATATAATAAGGTTTCATCATTCTTTAATAACCTTATCTAAAACAGCATTAATCATATTTTTAACACTATCATCACAATATACTTTAGCTAGTTCTATAGCTTCATTAGTAGCTACGATTGGGGGAGTATCTGTATATTTAATTTCAAAGATAGCCATTCTTAAAATAGATGCTCCTAATTTTTCAATACGATCAATCGTCCAATCTTTCATATATTTATTAGCTATTGTATCAATAGTATCTTGATGCGTAACAACGCCATAAACAATATCCCTTACAAAGTCATTATCAATCTCTAAATTATCAGTAATAATATCTTCTAATTCTGTATCTTTTTTTAATAATTCATATTGATATAATATTGTCATACATATTTGTCTTAATTCACTTCTTGTTTTAGCCATAATTTTTCAACTCACTTCTTCTTTATTATATCAAAGTCATAACTAAAATACCATAAAAAAGATAAGATTAAGTTTTCTCATCTTATCTATTTTTTAAGACTTTCTTTTAAATCATATAAATAATTTAAAGCTTCCATTGGTGTCATTTTAATAGGATCAATCGCTAGTATTTTATTTTTTAATTCATCATCTTGTTTTACTTCACTACTAGTAAAATCAAAAGATAATTGTACTTTATCATCTTTTATCTTTTTACTTTCACTTTCATAACCACTTAAAATTTCTTCAGCTCTTTGTAAAAGTGGCTCTGGCATTTTGGCAAGTCTTGCTACATGAATACCATAACTTTTAGGAGTTGACCCATCTTTAACTTTATGTAAAAAAGTTACTTTACCATTATCTTCAATCGCTTCCACATGGACATTTTTAATTGTTTTATATTTTTTATCCATTGTGGTAAGTTCATGATAATGGGTTGAAAACAAAGTTAAAGCCTTAATATTTTCATTAATATATTCTAATATAGCTTCCGCTAAACTCATACCATCATAAGTAGCGGTACCTCTACCTAATTCATCAAAAATAATTAAACTTTTAGAAGTAGCATTAGATAAAGCATGACAAGCTTCTTTCATTTCTACCATAAAAGTAGATTCACCACTAACTAAATCATCGGAAGCCCCGATACGGGTAAATATCTTATCAATAATTGGTAAACGAGCACTTTTAGCTGGAACGAAAGACCCCATTTGTGCCATAATAACAATAATGGCAACTTCTCTCATATAAGTTGATTTACCACTCATATTTGGTCCCGTAATTAAAAGAGTAGTTTTATCTTTATTCATAATGCAATCATTAGAAACATATTCACTACCAGATACAACTTCTACAACAGGATGTCTTCCTTCAATAATTTCTAAATTTTTATCTTCATTTAATACTGGTCTTACTAAATTATATTCTTCACTACATAAAGCAAGAGATAACATAGCATCAAGAGTACTAATAATATCTGATGTTTCTTTAATCTTTAAAATTTCTTTTTTAATAATATTTCTAATTTCAACAAATAAATCATACTCTAAATTAATAATTTTTTCTTCCGCATTTAAAATTAAATCTTCTTTCTCTTTTAAAAGAGGCGAAATAAATCTTTCACAATTTGTTAAAGTTTGTTTTCTTTCCCAACCAAAATTATCTTTAACTTCTTTAGCTTGACCTTTAGATACTTCAATATAATAGCCAAAAACTTTATTAAAACCAACTTTTAAATTTTTAATACCTGTCTCTTCTTTAATTTGATTTTCAAAGGAAGCAATATAATCTTTGCCACCACTTCTAATTGCCTTTAACTCATCTAATTCTTTATTATATCCTTCTTTAATTAAGTAACCTTCTTTTATCCCTAAAGGTGGCTCTTCATATATAGCATCTTCCAGTAACATATAAATATCTTGATGAGTATTTAGAGAAACATCTATTTTAAGTAAACCTAATATTTCTTTAATTCTTGGTAATACTTTTAAACTATTTTTAAATTGTAATAGATCTCTACCATTTGCGCTTCCTGCATTAACTTTACCACATAATCTTTCTAAATCATATATTTCATATAATAAGTTTTTAAGTTCATCTCGAAGCATAAAATTATTATTTAAAGTATCAATTAAATCATATCTTTTATTAAGTTCATTAATATTTTTTAAAGGGTGCATTAAAAATTGTCTTAATTTTCTACTACCCATCGCCGTCTTACATTTATCTAAAAGCCAAATTAAAGAATAAGTTCTCTCTTTTAATCTTAAAGTTTCAAATAATTCTAAATTACGAATACTATGAATATCTAATTCTAAATAATCTAATTTTTCAATAATTTGACAGTGATTAAAATGACTAACGCTTTTAAGCTCTCTTACAACTAAATAATAAAATAAATGTTTAATTCCTGATTTTACTCTAGCATCAGCAATATCTTTTAAAAATTCTATTTCAGATGAATAGTATTCACTACTAAAGACAACTTCAATACTATATTTGTTTTTTAATAAATCAATTAAGAAAGTGTTATTACTATCTTGTAAAATAACTTCTTTAATGCCTAAACTTAAAACTTCACTAATTAAATTATCAGTATTTTTGGTTAAAGTTAAACTATTAAGTTCTCCGGTAGTAATATCAGCATAAGTTATAATATAGACATCCATAAATTCCAAAATACTAGCAATATAAGAATTATTTTTTTCATCTAATAATTCAAAATCAGTTATTGTCCCTTTACTAATAACATCAATTACTCCCCTTTTAACCATCTCTTTGGTCGATTTAGGATCTTCTAATTGTTCACAAATAGCTACCCGGTATCCTTTATTTACTAATTTTTCAATATAACCTTTTACGGCATGATATGGTACACCACACATAGGCACTCTTTCTGAAAGACCAGCTTGTTTACCAGTTAAAGTTAATTCTAATTCTCTTGAGGCCGTAAGACCATCTTCAAAAAATAATTCATAAAAATCCCCAATACGATAAAATAAAAGCTCTTCTTTATATTGATCTTTTATTTCCATATATTGACGCATCATTGGACTTAATTTACTTCTATCTACTTCATTTCTTTTCATAAAATCTATTATAATCTTTTTTAAAAACTTTGACAAGAAGTTTACACAAAAAAAGCTAGTATAAAAATACTAACTACTCTTCTTGTTTGCCTTTTCTATATAAATAAACAATAGATGAAATTAAGATTGCTATTAAAGCTGGTACTCTAAATGATATAACAAAACGCATAACTGTATTTAACATATGTCCTTGTAAATCATAACCACTTCTAAATAATATTAGAACAGTTGGGGTAAAAGGTAACTTATTAGTAAAATAATACATCCCCATAGCAATTAAGTTTAAAAATACTGGTGATGTTAAAAGTAAAATGTAAAAAATAATTGATGATCTAATATTACTTTTTAAAATAACAAATAATGTCATTAAAAATTCAATTACAAAACTAATTGTTAGCATAATACCATGACTTACACCATTAAGTTCAATAATACTTAAAATAAATAAAATAATAACATCAAGTACTAAAAGTGAACCAATAACTAATGATAAATGAAATTCTTTATCAGGTACACGATTCAATAATTTCCTTAACCCAACCTCTTTTTGTTCTTCCATTTTTTTGTCTCCTTTTTATACTCTCATTAATTCTTCTTCTTTTTCTTTAATTTTATCATCAACTAATTTATTATATTTATTAATTAATTCTTGTACATCATCTAAATACAATTTTTCTTCATCTTCCGGAAGTTCACTTTTTTTAATTTTATCATTATCTTCTTGGCGAATATTACGAAGAGCTATTTTAGCTTCTTCACCAGTAGCTTTTGCCATTTTAACATATTCTCTTCTTCTATCTTCAGTAAGTTCTGGTACTGTTAAAATAATCATTTCCCCGTTATTACTTGGAGCAATTCCAATATTTGATTCGTTAATAGCTTTTTCAATATTTTTAAGAGCGCTACGATCAAATGGTTTAATAAATAATTGTCTTGCTTCTGGCACTGTAATATTGGCTACACTGTTAAGGGGAGTCATTGAGCCATAATAATCAACCATTATTCCATTTAATATAGCGGGGTTAGCTCTTCCTGCTCTTATCGCAACCAGTTTACTATCTAACGTCTCCAAAACTTTTTGCATTTTTACTTCTGTGTTTAAATCCATCTTTAAACCTCCATACTTAAATTATAATCTTTATCGACGCTTTTGACAAGATATGTTATACAAAG
The DNA here is from genome assembly GCA_947601485.1 of uncultured Bacilli bacterium. Taxonomy (GTDB): domain Bacteria; phylum Bacillota_I; class Bacilli_A; order RF39; family UBA660; genus SIG200. Next base: position 7,243 of record CANQGF010000030.1, on the reverse strand, counting down.
TTTACCAAAATCATTCACATATAAAGCATAATTAGTAAAATTATTTAACGTGTCATCTATTTTAATAACTTCTTTTCCTTCATCAATCGTTTGACTTTTATTAAGTCCCTCTCTAATTTTATTAATTATATCATCCATATTCTTATTAAACTTTTTTAATAATTCTTCATTACTTAATCTCTTACCACTTTCTATATCATAAACATAACTTTTAGCTAATTTAAAAGTTAATAAATCATAACAAGAATAAGTATAATCTTTAATAACTAAACTTACATATTTATCAAATGCATACGTTTCATAATTACGATGATATAAAGTATATAAATCATCATAATTATAAGGGATTTCAATATTACCAAGATTTTCTTTACTAATATATTTAATTGTATTTTTATTTTCTTTATTTTCTTTTTCTAAACTTTCAGTTAAATCTTCTTCTCCCTTAATATTAATAACAACATCTTTATAAATTAAATTAGCTTTTTCACTAATTGTTTTTTCATTAATAAAATAAATATAATCTTTATCTTCATCTATTTTATAACTAATTTCACTAGTATTTTTATTATTATATTTTTTGGAAAAATCATCACTTGATAAATATTTAGTTAAAAAATAACCTCCAACAAGTAAAAACATTATAAATAAAACAAAAAAACTAAATCCCAATTTACTTTTAAAACTATCTTCCATAAATATCCTTCCTATTTCTTATATTCTATAAAAGCTAATCTTAATTCTTCTTTTAATTCACTTACTACATTACTAGAAAAATAACCATCGGGAGTAATACTACCTTTACGATAAGATAAACTATCAAAATAGCCTAAAATTTGCCCATTTTTAACTACTACTAAAGTAGGAGCTAAAATATCTTTATCATCTAAATCATCAAATAAAACATAACGCGATAATTTATTAACTATTGTTTCATAAGTACCATTATTATTACTTCGATCACTTAAAAAATCGTAATAACTAATTTCTTTAATCCCCTCTTCTTTAGCAACTTCATTAATAATTTGAGCATAATAATTAGTCCATTCATTATTAGGAAAGCCAAACAATATAATTCCACTTCGACCATTAATAATGGTATAAGCATCAGAAACATTAATAAATTTATAAATATTATCTGTACTTACTCTATTGTATAGATCACTAAATCTAATATTATCAGGTTCTTTATCTTTCGAATAATCTTTAGTTCCAATAATAATGCATAAAATAAGGCAAATAATAAAAATTGTCGTATAAACAACCATTTGGATTTTGTTTTTATAAAGTTTTGTTCTTTCCATATTTACACCCTATTTAAATTATAGCAAAAAATAAGGGGTATTTTAAGTTTATTAGTTAAATTTATGTCAATATTTGTCCAAACTAAAAAAAATAACAAAAACGTTATTTTTCTTTATCACAGGCTTCACATATTTCTGATCCATTTTTATCTACTAATAATCCGCCACATTTAAAACAGATATTTCCTGTAGGTTTATTCCAAGTAGCATAATCACATTTAGGATAACCAGAACAACCATAGAATATTTTACCTCTTTTAGTTTTTCTTTCGATAATATCTTTATGACATTTAGGACACTCTGCTACCTTAACTACTTCTTTAGCTTCTTTTTCTTCCTTTTTGATATATTTACATTTAGGATAATTAGAACAAGCTACAAATTCACCGTATTTTCCTTTTCTAATAACTAAATCACCACCACAATCAGGACAAACTTCACCAGTTGCAACCGGAGCTTTTTTAGTCATATTTTTTAAAGCATCATCCATAATCGGAGCAAATTTATCATAAAATTCATGTAAAACTTTAATATTATCTTTTTTAGCTTCAGCTATATCGTCTAAATCAGATTCCATGTTGGCTGTATATTTAACATTGATTATATCACTAAAATATTCTTGTAATTTATCTGTTGTTTCCATACCCATTTCGGTTGGTACAAATTTTTTATCTTCAAGAGAAACATAATCATGATTTTTTAGGGTACTAATAATCGTAGCATAAGTAGAAGGACGTCCAATACCTAAACTTTCCAATTCTTTAATTAAACTACTTTCTGTATATCTACTAGCGGGTTTAGTAAAATGTTGGAATTTATTAATTGAGTCCGCTACTAAAACATTACTTTGATAATTTTTAAAATCTGGTAATATTTTATCTTCACTATCTTCATAATCTTTATAAACTTTTAAGTAACCATCAAAAACTAAAACACTTCCTGTTGTTTTGAATAAATAATCATTATTTAAGAAAGTAACTGTTGTCACTTTTGTTTTAGCATCAGCCATTAAGGATGCAAGAGCTCTAACATAAATAAGTTTATATAATTTATATTCATCATTAGTTAAATATGGTTTAACTTCTTCTGGGGTACGATTAATACTTGTTGGTCTAATACCTTCATGGCCATCTTGCATGTTATTATTCTTTTTACCAGTTTTAACATAACCAACATAATCACTACCATACTTACCATTAATAAATCCTTTAGCCTCTTTAACAAAGTCATCGGAAATACGAACACTATCAGTACGCATGTAAGTAATTAACCCAACATATTCATTTCCTAAATCGACACCTTCATATAATTTTTGGGCAATTTTCATTGTTTTAGAAGCAGTAAAATTAAGTTTGGTTGAAGCCATTTGTTGTAAAGTAGAAGTTTTAAAAACTTCTCTTGCTTGTTTCTTTTTATCTTTTTCTTCAATATCTTTAATAGTAAAAGATTTGGTTAATTTAGCAATAATGGCATCGGCTTCGGCTTCATTATTAATTTCAATATCTTCATTTTTATATTTAAATAGTTCAGCCGTAAAATCTTTAAAGTCAGCTTCAATAGTCCAATATTCTTTGGGAATGAATGCTAAAATTTCTCTTTCCCTATCTACAATTAATTTTAAAGCCACAGATTGTACTCGACCAGCACTTTTACCACCTGTTTTATATTGCATTAATTTAGATAAACGGAACCCAATAATTCTATCTAGTATTCTTCTAGTTTCAGCGCCTTTAACTAAATCCATATCTATTTTAGCTTCTTCTTTAATAGATTTTAAAACAACATCTTTCGTAATTTCTCTAAAAGTAACTCTTGTATATTTATCATCAGGTATTTTAAGTTCATCTTTTAAATGCCAAGAAATAATTTCTCCTTCGCGGTCTGGGTCGGTGGCAAGATAAATATGATCAGCACTTTCAACTAATTTTTTTAATTCTTTAACATCTTTATTTTTACCCTTAATTATAACATAATTAGGTTTAAAATCATTTTCTAAATCTACTCCTAAACCATATTTGCCAGTAGTAGCTAAATCTCTAATATGGCCTTTTGATGATACTACTTTGTAATCACCAGCTAAATATTTTTCAATAGTTCTACTTTTTGCTGGTGATTCCACTATAACTAAATTTTTCATGAAATTTCCTCCAATACTTAAATATATACACTTAAAATTATTTAATGTCAAGAATCTTATCGTTAATTGTTTACTTATTTTTTCATTTTTCAAAAGCAAAAAAAATATTATAGGATTTATTTTTCTATAATATTTTTTAATAAATTAATTTTCTTGATCTTCAAGACTATCATTTTCTTCTTGCGAAGTATCAGAATTATTTTCTTCTTGTTTTAAATTATATTCTTTAATTGTTTTATCCAAATAAGTAAAATAATCATTTTTGATAGCTTTAGTACTCATTTCCATTTTAAGAGTAATTTCATCATTAATAGCTATTATTTCTTCATTAGTATATTCTTTATCACCATAATAACTTATTTGACTTTTCGCTGCATTATAATAAGCATTTTCATCTTTCCATGAACCATCAGCAAATACTACTCTTGAAACATAATCTTCACTAAATAAATCAGTACCCATATATAATCTTGGATCATAATCAAGATTAGTTAAATTAGCTAAAGTTGGTAATAAATTAATATAAGAATTATATTGATTAAATACTTGTGGTTTAATAGTTGAATTATAAATGACAAAAGGAGTTCTTTCTATTTCATAATCATCAAGTTCATGTGTAACTAAATTAGAAACATTAGTCTTACTTAAACCATAAGGGTAATGATCTGCGAGTAAAACAATTACTGTATTATCAAGTTCATTAGCTTCTTTTAATTTATCAATCATTATCCCAATAGCGTTATCTAAAACCTTTAATTTTGATAAATAACGACTATTATATTCAGAATATCCTTCATCCATAAAGTAATCTTTATATAAATCACCATAAGTTGATGAAACAGAATATGGTTGATGAGAAGTAACTGTTGTAAACCAAGTCATAAATGGTCTTTCATCATCACTATTTAAAATAATATCTAACCCTTTATCAAAAAATTCTTCATCACTTGGCCATTCACCATATTCACTAGAAGTATCAATATCAAGGGCAGAAGCATTATAATATTTATTACTTCCCATATTTGGATGAATAGTTTTACGATAATAATACCATTCAACAAAATCATGCATACTAGTTGTTCTGTAGCCTTTATTATTAAATAAATTAAAGATAGCTTCAAAATAAGTATTATTTTTATATACATTAGATGTACAAGTATTATAAATAGAATACAAACTAGTCATTGCACTAAATTCATTATTACCAGTTGCACAACTATTTCTTGGTGAATAATTATTAGCAAAACTCCAACCATTAGTATATAAATTATAATAATTAGGAAAATATTTTTCATTAATTATAGCATTATTAACTGATTCCATTAAGACAACTATGACATTTTTACCTTCAAAAACACCGGTATAATCATTAAAATCAGTAATATTACGAGAAGCAAAATAATTATTTAAACTTGTATATTTTTTATTTGTTTCACTCGCTGCTATTTCATCTAAAGCTTTACTTACTTCCCTTGAAACTGGTTTAGTAGGGGTATTATCAGATTTAAATACTGTTTCATCTTCTAAAACAGGAATAATAAAACTTTTTAAATCTAAAATACCAAAAACAACAGGGCCAAATTGATTAACTGCAATAGTTGGAACACTAGGATCTTTAAATAATTGTTTATTACTTTTTACTTGTAAAGCTTTTTGCATAAATGATAAATTTATTGTTAAATAATATAATATTGCTAAAACAATTATACTAACTGGTACTAGTAAACTTTTTAAATTGAATTTAAATTTCTTATAGTTACTTTTTCTTATTACAATTAAATAAATAATATAAATAATAAAAGGAATAAATATTAAATAATAATTCCATTTCATAGATAATAAAAAGTCATAAATATAATCAGTTACAGCCCCAAATTGACTAGATGTATGAAAGGAAATATAAACACCTAAAAAATTAAGAAAACCAAGTTGTAACCAACTATAAATAGAATATATGAAAATAAAAATTACAGAAATAGTATTTTTAAGCCATCTTTTTTTAGGTAAATAACTCAAAAAATTAATAATAAGTGAAAAAATTAAGTCACTAATAAAAATTCTTAATGTAGCATATGACATTATAGGTAATTTACTAATAAGACGAAAGATCATTTCGATACCAAATAATATAAAAGTCATAATAAAAATATTTTTTAAATAATTATCTTGATATTCTTTTTCATCATCTAATATTTTAGCAAATTCTTCTTCATTTGTTTTCTCTACTTCATTCATTTTACTTCTTCCTTCTCTTCTATCATATTCTTAATAGGTTTAAATGTTTTACGATACTCATTAAGTATACCATATTTTTTAATAAGTTCAATATGCCTTTTTGTAGGATATCCTTTATGTTTTTCAAATTCATATTCAGGATGTTTCTTGCCAAATTCAATCATCATATGATCTCTTGTCACTTTAGCAACTACGGATGCGGCGGCGATAGTAAGACTTAATGCATCACCATGAATAATTGGTAAAACGGGAACATCTCTTTGTAATTTCATCGCATCAGTTAAAATATAATCCGGTTTTACTTTCAAATTATCTAAAGCGATATTCATAGCTTTTCTTGAAGCCTCTAAAATATTTATTTCATCTATTTCTTTAGGACCAACAATTCCTACTCCAACACTAATTGCATCTCTCATAATAATACTATAATATGCTTCCCTCTGTTTTTCAGTTAATTGTTTTGAATCATTTAATCCATCTAAACTATAATTGGGTGGCAAAATAACCGCTCCTGCTACAACTGGTCCAACAAGAGGTCCTCTTCCTGCTTCATCAGTTCCCGCAATTAAAGTATAACCTTCTTTGTGTAATTCATTTTCATATTTTAGTAAATCTACTTTCATAAATGTCAAATGTTACTCCCTTTATAAAGCCCCCAACTACATCATTATACACCTTTTCACTTACTTTGTCATAATTAACTTCGCCATTTTTATATGCCCCAATGCGTTTAGCTATCGTTTCATACATTTCCATAATATCACCATCTATAATACCATATTTATCTTTTATAATATTAGGATAATAATTATATAGAGTATTTAAAATATGAACACATATTTCATCGATATTTAATATATCCTTTTTAATTCCTCCGGTAGAGGCAATGTTAAGAGCAACTTCTTCTTCATCTAACTTTGGCCATAAAATTCCTGGCGTATCTAAAATAACAATATTACTTTTCGTTTTAAGGTATGTTAAATTCGTAGTAACTCCCGGTCTATTCTCTACATTAGTAACTTTTTTACCAGTAAGACGATTAATTAAAGTGCTTTTGCCCACATTAGGAATACCTATTACTAAAGCCCTAACTTCTTTCGGATTTAACCCTTTATCTTTTCTTTTATTTTGCATATCCAAAGTCAATTTTTGTGTCATTTTAATTACTTTATCGTAGTCATTTTCTTGTTTTAAATCTAATAAAATAACATTATAACCTAAATTTTCATAATAAGTTTGCCATTTTTTAGTCATATCTAAATTACATAAATCTTTTTTAGTCATTATTAATATTTTAGGCTTATCTTTAACTATTGTATCTATATCTTTTATTTTGCTAGAATATGGAATTCTTGCATCAATTATTTCATAAACAACATCAATATTAGGTAATTCTTCTTTAATTAATCTTTTTGTTTTAGCCATATGGCCAGGATACCAGTTAATATTTGTCGAACTTTGTCGATTGTCCATTTAAATCACTTCCTTTATAATACTACTTAATTAATCCACCATTACATTTTAACTCGTAAATCTTCTTATTATTTTTATAAATTATTTCAATACC
>CANQGF010000029.1 GCA_947601485.1 uncultured Bacilli bacterium | reverse complement strand
TAAGAAAAGAATAAAAAATATTTTATCATAAACTAATGAATTTTTCTTTCATTAATTTACATCTAAAAGTATACATGCTTATAATATTGTTAGTGAAGAAGAAATGAATGCTTCTACAGAACCTAGTATGGAAAATCCGACTGATGTACAAGAAAGAGTACTTGTTAGATAATAACAAGTGCTTTTTTATTAACCAAATACTTTTTCTTTTAATATATTATAGGTGTAAGGAGTGTTTATGTGAAAAGAAATATTATATATTCTTTAATAGGAATATTAGTGGTTATTATCATAAGTTTAATAGTTGGGTTATTTTTTAATAAAAATAATGATAACAAGAAAGATTTAACAACCATTAAAGTTGGGGAAGTTACTCATAGTATTTTCTATACACCATTTTATGTCGCTATGGAAAAAGGTTATTTTAAAGAGGAAGGAATAAACATTGATTTATCACTTGTAAGTGGTAGTGATAATGTAGCAGCATCTGTATTATCTAAAGATACAGAGATTGGCCTTGCTGGTCCTGAATCGGCCGTTTATGTCTATTTAGGTCAAGAAAAAGATTATTTACAAGTATTTGCAGGACTTACTAAAAGAGATGGTCAATTTATTTTGTCAAGAAATACTAAAGAATTTAATTGGCAAGATTTAAAAGGTAAAGAAATACTAATTGGTCGTAGTACAGGAATGCCAGGTTTAAGTTTTTTAAGAGCTTTAGATAATGAAGGAATTAAACATAGTGAAGTTAATATAAATGATTCAGTAGAATTTGCTGAATTATCCGGAGCTTTTTTAGCGGGTACTGGTGATTATGTTAATTTATTTGAGCCACTTGCTTCTAAACTTGAACAAAATGGAAGTGGTTATGTTGTAACCAGTGTTGGTTTATATTCTGATCCGTTTCCTTATACAGCCTTTTATGCAAGAAAAAGTTATATTAAAGAAAATAAAGATTTATTAAAAAGATTTAGTAATGCAATAAAAAAAGGAATGGATTTTACATTTAATAATAGTAGTAGTGAAGTAGCTAATATTATTAGTAAACAATTTAGTGATACGAGTATTAAAGATTTAGAAGTGATGATTGATAGATATAAAATGGCTGATGTATGGTTAAAAACACCATATATTGAAGAAGAATTTTTTAATACTTTAACTGATTTATTAAAAGAAAATGGCTTAATAAAAGATACTGTTAACTATAATGATTTAGTTAATAATTTATATGAATAATGTTTTAGAGCTTAATGATATAAGTAAAAATTATCATACTAAATTAGGCGAAGTTTTAGCTGTTAAAGATATTAATTTTAAGATTAAAAAAGGGGAAATAGTTTCTTTGGTTGGCCCATCTGGATGTGGTAAGTCTACATTGCTTTCCATTATCGCGGGTCTTGACCAAGATTATTATGGCTCTTTAAATAAAGCTAAATATTTAAAGATTGCTTATATGTTACAAAGTGATGCCTTACTTCCTTGGCTTACTATTTATGATAATGCCATCCTTGGTTTAAAAATCAAAAAAATATATAATGCTGAAACTAAAAAATATGTTGATTATTTATTTGATTTTTATAATTTAAATGAATTTAGAAAAAGTTATCCGAAAAATTTATCTGGGGGCATGAAACAGAGAGTAGCGTTAATTAGAACGCTTGCTTTAAAACCGGATTTATTACTACTTGATGAGCCATTTAGTGCCCTAGATCAACAATCAAGACTACTTATTAGTGATGATGTTTATAAAATAGCAAAAAAAGAAAAGAAAACAGTAATCTTAGTTACCCATAATATTGAAGAAGCTGTTTCTTTTTCTGATAGAGTAATTGTTTTATCTAAAAGACCATCTATAATTAAAAATATTATTAATATTAATTTTGCTAATCAAGAATCTATTTATGAAAGAAGAAAAGATGAACATTATCATGAATATTTTGATCAAATATGGAAGGATTTAGATATAAATGAGTCCTGAACAAAAAAAATATCTTAAAAAGATAAAATATAATAAAATTAAAGTTATTATAGTGCAAATTATTTTATTGAGTTCATTTTTAATTTTATGGGAAATTTTAGTTAATAAAGGAATTATTAGTTCTTTTATTTATTCTAGTCCCTCAAGAATTATTAAGACTATTATTGAACTTATTAAAAATCATAATTTTTTTATTCATATCTATGTTACATTAAAAGAAGTATTTATCTCATTTATATTAGGTATTTCTTTAGGTTTTATTATTGCTCTTATTTTATATGAATGTAAATTTTTAGCTAAAGTAATAGATCCTTTTTTAACTATGTTAAATAGTCTACCCAAAGTAGCTTTAGGTCCCCTTATTATCATTGTATGTGGCGCTAATATTAAAAGTGTTATTTTAATGGCTTTACTCATTAATTTAATTGTTAATATTATTACCTTTTATAATGGGTTTATGGGAGTAGATGAATATATCTTAAAATTATTTAAATCTTTAGGAGCATCTAAATATCAAATACTAACTAAATTAGTTATCCCTAGTAGTTATCAAACCATTATAGCTTCTTTTAAATTATGCATATCTCTTACTTTAATCGGGGTAATTATGGGAGAATTTTTAGTTAGTAAGGAAGGTATAGGTTACTTAATCGTTTATGGTAAACAAGTATTTAATTTAAACTATGTTATGACCGGTATTATTCTTTTAAGTATAATTTCTTACATTTTATATAGATTAATAATTATTCTGGAGAATAAATTATTAAAACATTTATAAGAGTCTTAAGACTCTTATATTTTTTGCAAAAATTTTATAACTTCATCAATACTTTCTTTTGGAGTGGACGCTCCTGCCATAATGCCAACTTTATTATAATGAGATAAATCTTCTTTTAAATCATCCCGAGTTTCAATAATATAGGTGTTGGGACATAATGATTTACTTATATCACCTAATTTTTTAGTATTAGAACTATTTTTACCACCAATGATAATCATGGCATCAACATTTGGGGCTAATAATTTAGTTTCTTTTTGTCTTATTTCCGTGGCGTTACAAATAGTATTATTTATTATTAATTCGTAATCTTTTAATTCTTCTTTTAAAATATTAGTAATTTCATTAAATAAATCTAGGGAAAAAGTAGTTTGAGCCATTACAACAATTTTATGATATCCTGAATTTTGGATTTTATTGATAGCATCTTTTATTTCATCTTTTTCTTCAATAATAACACTATTAGCTTGACAAAAACTAACCGTTCCAATTACTTCGGGATGTGTTTTATGCGCAATTAAAATAACGAAATAACTATTATTAGTATATTTTTGTACTTCATCATGAATTTTTAATACTTTAGGACAAGTTAAATCATAAAGAGTTAGATTTTTCTTATAAGCGAGTGCATAAGTTTCTTTAGAAATACCATGAGCTCTTATAATAACTTTACTATTATCATCAATTTCTTCTAACGAATTAATAATTTTTAAACCTTTTTGTTCTAATTTTTTAATTACTTCTTTATTATGAACAATTTCTCCTAAAGAATATATATTTTGATCATTTTCTATATATTTTGTTGCTTTTGTTACTGAATTTAAAACACCACCACAAAAACCTGCACTTTTACCTACTATTATTTCCATTTTTAATCACTTCTTTTTTTTAATTATAACATGGATTTATTAAAATAAAAAAATATGCTAAAATAATACTAAATTAGGTGAGATAAATGAGTTTTCAAGAAATTATTAAAGAAATATGTCAAGAAGAAAAAATTGATTATCAATTAATTAGTAAAGATTATTGTTTTGTATTAAATAAAAATAAGCAAACTAAATATATTATAGGAAGAAACTTTTCTTTAAATGATCAAGCATTATCCCATATTTTAGATGATAAATATGCATTATATGAATTATGTAAATTAAATAATATTCCTATTATTGAACATCAAATATTACATAATCCTAGTAGTAGTTATGGCGAAAATACTTTATCACTTGCTCATAAATATTTGATAGATCATCATAATGATGTAGTAGTAAAACCTAATCTTGGTAGTGAAGGTAAGCAAGTTTATCATGTTACTAATAAAGAATCTTTAGATGAAGCTTTAAACGATTTATTTAAAAATCATTTTTCTATTAGTATTTGTCCTTTTTATAATATAGAAAATGAATACCGAATTGTAGTTTTAGATAATGAAGTATTACTTGTTTTTGAAAAAGTAAGACCCGTAGTTATTGGTGATGGTCTAAAATCAATTAAAGAATTACTTAAAGATCTTAATCCAGAATTTTTTAATAATATAGTTTTAGATGATTCATTTGATAAAATTTTAAAAAAAGGGGAAGAATATGTATATGATTGGCATTTTAATTTGAGTAGGGGTGCCACTGCCAAATTAGTTGATGATGAAATATTAATTAATAAATTAAGTGATATGGCTATCCTTATAACTAATAAAATTAAAGCTAGATTTGTTACTGTAGATATTATTAGAACAAATAATAAATTTCTTTTATTAGAAATTAATAGTCGAGTATGTATAAATAAAGTATGTAATTTTATTGATAAAGATTATAAAATAGCTAAAAATATTTATAAGAAAGCTGTTTTAAAAATGTTTGAGGAGGAAAAATAAATGAATATTAATGTTAATAAAGTTAAAGTAATGGTTACTGTACCAGAGGAAAATTTAGAAGAATTAAGAGAAAAATTATGGGAAGATAATATAGGTGTAATGGGTAATTATAGTCATTGTTCTACTTCAACTAAATGTATTGGTACATTTATGCCTAATGAAAATGCTCATCCTTATATAGGAGAGTCTCATAAGTTAGAAATAGTTAGAGAAGAAAAATTAGAAATATTATGTGATATTAAAGAAGCTAAAAGAGTTGTTAAAAAAATTAGAGAAGTTCATCCTTATGAAGAACCCACTATCGATATCATACCTTTAATTGATGAAAAAGAATTGATTTAAAGGCAACCTTATGCTAAACTTATATTTAGTCATTTAGCCCGTTGGTGAAGTGGCTTAACACACTGCGTTCTCAGCGCAGCATTCACGGGTTCGAACCCCGTACGGGTTACCATTTTAGATAATTTAAAAAGCTGATGTTATTTTTTAGCATCAGCTTTTTTACGCATTTCTGTATTAAGAATAACTTTTCTCATTCTAATAAAATGAGGGGTTATTTCAACTAATTCATCTTGGTTAATATAATCAAGAGCATATTCTAATGTTATTGGTCTTGGTCTTTTTAAAACAACTGTTTTATCAGAGAAAGCCGCTCTTGTATTAGTTAATTCTTTACCTTTAACAATATTGATGGCTAAATCATTATCACGATTACATTCACCAACAATCATTCCTTCATAAACATCAGTGTTAGGTTCAACAAACATGATACCACGATCTTCAAGTTGACCAATACCATAAGCAGTTGATTTACCTGTTTCACTAGAAACTAAAACGCCAAGTTTTCTTTCACCTAAATCAACTGTAGCCATTGGTTCATAGTCTTTAAATGAATGATTCATAATACCATAACCTTTAGTTAAGGTCATGAAATTAGGAGCAAAGCCAATTAAACCACGAGATGGAATCGTATAAGTAATTCTTGTTAAACTACCGATATGAGTCATATTATCCATGATTGCTCCTCTAGTTGATAATTCTTCAATAACACCACCCATGTATTCATCATCAACTTCAATTTGTAAATCTTCGTAAGGCTCACATTTAACACCATTTACTTCTTTAACAATAACTTTAGGTTTAGAAACTTGTAATTCAAATCCTTCACGACGCATATTTTCTATTAATATAGATAAATGTAATTCACCACGACCAGAAACTAAAAAGTTTTCTGAATCAATTTGTTCAACTTTTAAACTAACATCTTTTTGTGTTTCCCTAATTAATCTTTCTTGAATTTTTCTGGAAGTTAATAATTTACCATCTTGACCGGAAAAAGGACTAGTGTTAACACCAAAAGTCATTTGTAAAGTTGGCTCATCAATATGAATTATCGGAAGACGTTCATGATTACCAACTTCTGTTATAGTTTCTCCGACTGATATATCTTCAAGACCTGCAATAGCACAAATATCACCAGCACTTACTTCTTCTGTTTCAACTTTAGATAAAGCAGTAAAAGCAAATAACTTTTGAACTCTAAATTGTTTTTCCGTGCCATCAAGTCTTAAACAATTAACCATTTCGCCAACTTTAACTTTCCCATTGAAAATACGACCGATTGCAATACGACCAACATAATCATTATAATCTAATAGTGCAGGTTGAAATTGTAATTCTTTATTTACATCACCAGTTGGAGATGCTATTTCATTTACAATTAAATCAAGGATACACTTAAAGGATTTTTCTTGAGTACTTAAATCAGGAGATAGGCTAGATGTTCCATTTAAAGCTGAAGCATAAGCTACTTTAAAATCTAATTGTTCATCAGTAGCTCCTAAATCTAAAAATAAACCTAAAACTTCATCGACAACTTCTTTAATTCTAGCTGTTGGTTTATCAACCTTATTTATAACAACAATAGGTTTTACTCCTGCATCAATAGCTTTTTTCAAAACAAATCTTGTTTGAGGCATTGGTCCTTCATAAGCATCAACTACTAAAATGACACCATCAACCATATTCATAATTCTTTCAACTTCGCCACCAAAATCTGCATGTCCCGGAGTGTCTAAAATATTAATTTTAATATTATTATAAATAATTGATGTAGTTTTGGCTAAAATAGTAATACCACGTTCCTTTTCAATTTGGTTTGAATCCATTGAAAAGCTGGAAGCATCTTGATTTTCTCTAAAAGTTCCTACATATTTTAATATTTCATTAACCAAGGCTGTTTTTCCGTGGTCAACGTGTGCAATTATTGCAACATTTCTAATTTCCATAAAAATCACCCACAACCATAGTATTATAGCATTAAAAAAGGGTGAAAGTAAACAATTTTTTTGAGGTGTTAAAAAAAGAATTATTTAACATAAAAAGATGACTGTATCAAAAAAATGTATAAAAAAATGTTTAAAGTTAAATTTAGTATTGAGATAAAAAAAATAATGTGTTAAACTTATGATAAGGTGACATAGATGATATCGAATAAAGACAAAAAGAATAAAGGTGAAAAGATGAAAAGGAATACAAATTTGATTATTATTTCTGTAATTGTTTTAACAATTTTAACGTTAAATGTTTCTTATTCTGCATTTTTTGATGTTCAGTTACAACCAACTGTTCAATCATTTACAACAGGAACACTTAATGTGACGATTGATAGTAGTGAAGCGTTAAGCGGAGTATTAACCCCAACAAATAATCTTCCTACAGCAAGCACTTCAACTAAACCAGACAAAAGTTATGCTTTATTAACCCTTAAAAATACAGGAACATTAAATGCTAACTTTGAAGTTAAAATTGAAAATGATACATTGCCAAGTGGAGCAGTAGAAAGTGATAGATTGGCTCCTGAAAATATTCTTGTTGGTGTATATGATGAATCAGCAAATGCATGGATTGAATTTGATGGTAAATATAATACAACTTTATCTTCATTAAAAAATAATGTTATATTAAGCAGTACTATTGATGGTAATAATGTTAGTAAAACATATAGAATAAGTGTTTGGCTTCCGCAAAATCTTGATCCAAAAAATGTTGGAAAGTTGATTTATTTAAAATTAAGTGTTAGAAGCACAGTGGCATAAAGTTAATAATTATTAAAAATATAGATAAGTTAGGTAGGGATTTATATGGATATGGAAATGCAAAATGAAAATGAACAATTTGAAAATGAAGAAAAGAAAAAAAGAAGGTTGATGGCCATAATCATAATGATAATCATTATGTTATTATGTTTGATTTTGCTATTTACTTCATTTATGATTAATCATTTTGGTGAAGGTGGAAAATTTAACAATGGCAGTTGGAACGTTGATTTGGATGGCGATGGCGTTTGTGATCTGAATTGTGACTTTGATAATGATGGCAAATGTGATTTAAATTGTGATGACGATGGCGATAGAATTTGTGATCGTAACTGTGATGACGGTTCATATGGTGGCATAAAAGGTGATGGCGAATGTGATCGTAACTGTGATGATGGTTCATTCGGTGGTGTAAAAGGCGATGGCAAATGTGATCGTAACTGTGACGATGGATCATTTGGCGGTAAACCTGGTGATGGTACCTGCGATAAAAACTGTGATACTAATCATGATGGTGCGTGTGATCGAAATTGTGATACCGATGGTGATGGTAAGTGTGATTTAAATTGTGATGATGGTTCATATGGTGGCAATCCAAATGATGGTGAGTGTGATCGTAACTGTGATACTGATCATAATGGAACTTGTGATTTAAATTGTGATACCAATGGTGATGGTACTTGTGATTTAAATTGTGATGATGGTTCATTCGGTGGCGATCCAAACGATGGCAAATGTGATAAAAATTGTGATACTGACGGCGATGGCACATGTGATAAAAACTGTGATACCGATGGTGATGGCAAGTGCGATTTAAATTGTGATACCGATGGCGATGGTGAGTGTGATTATAATTGTGATACCGATGGTGATGGTACCTGTGATTTAAATTGTGATACCAATGGTGATGGTACTTGTGATTTAAATTGTGATACTAATGGTGATGATAAATGCGATTATAATTGTGATACCGATGGTGATGGTAAATGCGATCGAAATTGTGATACCGATGGCGATGGCACATGTGATAAAAACTGTGATAAACCAAATAAACCAAAACCAGAATGTACTAAAGATTGTGATGATGGTTCATATGGTGGTACAGCTGGTGATGGTATTTGTGATAAGAATTGTGATGACGGTTCATTTGGCGGTGTAAAAGGCGATGGCAAATGTGATCGTAACTGTGATGATGGTTCATTCGGTGGCAAGGCTGGTGATGGCATTTGTGACCGCAACTGTGATGATGGTTCATTTGGTGGTAAAGCCGTTGATGGCATTTGTGATAAGAATTGTGACGATGGCACTAATGGCGGTATAGCTAATGATGGTAAATGTGATCGTAACTGTGATGATGGTACTAATGGTGGTAAAGCTAGTGATGGTATTTGTGATCGTAACTGTGATGACGGCTCATTCGGTGGTGCTAAAAATGATAATAAATGTGATCGTAACTGCGATGACGGCTCATTCGGCGGAAAACGTGATGATAATAAATGCGATAGAAACTGTGATGATGGTTCATTCGACGGTGTAGCTGGCGATGGCAAATGTGATCGTAACTGTGATGATGGTTCATTTGAAGGCGTACCTGGTGATGGTAAGTGCGATAAGAACTGTGACGATGGTACTAGTGGCGGTAAGGCAAATGATGGTAAATGCGATCGTAACTGTGATACTAATCATGATGGCAAATGTGATTTGAATTGTGACGATGGTTCAAATGGTGGTACACCAAATGATGGTAACTGTGATCGTAATTGTGATGATGGTTCATTTGGTGGCAAAGCTGGCGATGGCAAATGCGATCGTAACTGTGATACTGATAATGATGGCAAATGTGATACCAACTGTGATGATGGATCAAATAATGGTAAGCCAAATGATGGTATTTGTGATTTAAATTGTGATGATGGTTCGAATGGTGGTACAGCTGGCGATGGCAAATGTGATAGTAACTGTGACGATGGATCTAATGGCGGTGTAAAAGGCGATGGCATTTGTGATAGTAACTGTGACGATGGATCATTTGGTGGTAAACCTGGTGATGGCAAATGCGATAGAAACTGTGATGATGGATCTAATGGTGGTACAGCTGGTGATGGCAAATGTGATAGTAACTGTGATGATGGATCTAATGGTGGTAAACCAGGCGATGGCATTTGTGATAGCAACTGTGATGATGGTTCATTTGGTGGTAAACCTGGTGATGGCAAGTGCGATCGTAATTGTGATGATGGATCTAATGGTGGTAAACCAGGCGATGGCATTTGTGATAATAATTGTGATGATGGCTCATTCGGTGGTGTAGCCGGTGATGGCAAATGCGATAAAAATTGTGACGATGGTAGTGACGGTGGTACAGCTGGTGATGGCTTATGTGATCGTAACTGTGATACCGATGGTGATGGCTTATGCGATTTAAACTGTGATGATGGCAGTTATGGTGGAAAACCAAATGATGGTAAATGTGATCATAACTGTGATACTAATCATGATGGTACTTGTGATAAGTTATGTTCTGATCCTGATGTAGAAGGAACAATGGCAATCGTAAATGCTGCTGATATTAATTTAACAGTTACTGCTAAAGATATGTCATTGAATAATGTAGGCGATAAAGAATACATTGACATATTAAGTAAACCGGAACAAGCATCAGTATCATTAAGATCTAGTGCTGATATAACTACATGTTCATATAGTATTAAATATACAACTGAATCTAATACTTTTACTAATAAATACATAGCAAATGATAATTCACTTAAAGATTTAAATGATCAATTATTTATTAGATTTGATGGATATAAAACTCATTCTGATGAAGAACAAAAAGTAACATATGATCTTGATATAGTTAGAAATGAAAGCTATGTTATTGATGGTGTTATTATAACTAATGATGCCGACAGTGGTGAAGCAACAACTCAAACTTGGGATATATCATTGATCTTTAGAAATTATTCTAAATATAATCAAACAAATAATGCTGGTAAGTATGCTAAAGGTTCTATTGAAATAGAATTAAATAAATGTACTAGAAGAAAAAAATAAAATAGTATTTTAAAGATAGTAAAATGTTTACTATCTTTTTTTTAAATGTAATGTTAAAATTATAAGAGGTGATGCCAAATGTTTAAAGGAATTTTACTAACTTTTTTAACCGGGGCTTTCTTTTTAATTGGGATAATAAGTATTAAAAAGATTAAAAATAAAGAAAATATTTCTTTATTTACTATTGCTCTTGGGTTTGTTGTGTTACTTGGTTTAATATTATTTGATTTATTACCAGAGATTATTTCAGCATGTGATTTATATAGTGTTTTAGCTATAATTTTTGGGTTTTTAATATTGGTTGTTTTAGATAAGTTTATTCCGCACCATCATCATAATCATCATGAAAAAAATGATGATTTAGAGGACCATGAACTACATTTAAATCATATTGGTATTATTACAATCATAGCTTTAACTATTCATAATTTACTTGAAGGATTAACTCTTTATAATTTAACTATTAGTGATTTTAAAAGTGGGCTTTTGATGATGATTAGTATCTCCCTCCACAATATTCCCTTAGGTTTTCAAATTGGTAATTCAATTAGTTTGAAGAAAAATTGGTTACTTATATTATTACTAGTATGTAGTTCTTTAATTGGTGGGTTAATTATTATAATTTTTGGCAATTTTAATATCTTAATTGAAAATATATTATTATCTATCACTTTTGGAATGCTTTTATATATTTTAATTTTTGAATTATCAAGTGAAATGATGAAATCTATAAAGAAAAAAAGTACTATCTATGGTATAATAGTAGGTGTAATAATATTACTTATTACAAGATTTATATAGTAGTGGGTGATTTATGAAAAAAATATTGGTGACTGGAGCAGCCGGAACAATAGGTATTAATGTAATTAGATATTTACTTAGTGAGGGAAAATATGAAATAACAGCCTTAGATTTAAAGAATAGACGAGCTTATAAATATTTAAAAAAATATCAAAGAAGGATTAATATCATTTATGGTGATGTCAATGATGAGGTATTAATGTCATCTTTAGTAAAAGATCATGACTATATTATTCATTTAGCTGGTATGCTACCTCCTTTTGGTGATTTTTTTAATTCAGTTGGTGAAGTTGAATATAAAGGATGCGAAAATATCGTAAAAGCTATTAATAAATTAAATAAAAAGTGTTATTTAATTTATGCTTCAACTACATCAATGTATGATGCTAGTTTAATGGCTGATACAAGTGAAGTTATTAAAGAAAATTCATTAACAAACTATAGTTATTATAAATATAAAAGTGAAAATTTAATTAAACAAAATTTAAATAATTATCTTATTTTAAGAGTTCCTTTAGTTTTAAGTGATTTAAAGAAAGAACCATTTATCTATAATGTCAAAAAAAATAGTGTAGTAGAAATCACAACTTCATTTGATGCTGCATATGCTTTTGTAAGAGCAATTATATATAGTAATAAGCTTAATAAAGGTACTTATAATATTGGTTTAGGTGAAAAAGGAAGATTAACTTATAATGAAATTCTTAATAATATATTAAGTAATTATGGTATTAGTTTTAAATATATTTTAGCTAGAATTTTTTTAGATAAAGATTATATAAGTCCCATTCTTACGGATAGTGATGAATTAAATAATATAATTAATTATCGAAGCGATTCACTTCCTAAATATTATAAAAGACTTAAAAATAGTGGTAAAAATAGAAAATTTAGTTTATTAATAAGTAAAATTATTTTATTTTTTAAAAAGGGGTAATAAATTATGACAGGATTAGTACTAGCTGGTGGTGGTGTTAAAGGCTCATATCAAGTAGGAGCTTATTTAGCTTTTAAAGCTTGTGGTATTAAAGTTGATTGTGTAGTTGGTACATCTATTGGAGCTTTTAATGCAGCCTTAATTGTCAGTGGTATGGAAGGTGAACTATACGATTTTTGGCAAAATGTTGATGTGGGTAAATTACTAAATTTTAATACTAAATATGTTGATAGTGTTAATAAAGAAGAAAAATTTAAAGAACTTATTTATGGAATAGAAGAATTAACTTTAATTGTAAAAAATAAAGGTATTGATAATTCTAATCTTAAAAATATTTTAAAAGAATTAATAGATGAAGAAAAAATTAGAAAAAGTAAAATGGATTATGGGTTAGTTACAGTTAGAGTTAATGATTTAAAGCCTTTATATTTATTTAAAGAGGATATGAAAAAAGGTAAGATTCCCGAATATATTTTAGCTAGTTGTAATTTACCAGTCTTTAAAGCTCAAAAACTAATTGATGATAAATATTATGTCGATGGTGGCTTTTATGATACAAACCCTATTAATATGTTACTAGATAAAGGATATGATAAAGTATATTCAGTAGAAGTCCATGGCATTGGTTTTTATCGAAAAATTAAAGATAAAAGTAAAGTTATCCAAATTAGTCCTTCAAGATTTCTTGGTGGAACTTTAAATGTTAATAAAAGAAAAATTAGTGAAAATATTAAAATTGGTTATTATGATACTTTAAAAGTATTAAAAAATTATGATGGCTATAATTTTATCTTTAAAAAGAGTATGAATTTGGTGTATAATACTCTAATGAGGCATGCAAATAATGATTTAAAGAAAAAAGTAGAGCGCTATTTTAATGCTAAAAGTAATAAAGAGACAATTTTAAAAGCTATAGAATATGTCATGATAAAAGAAGATTATACATATTTTAAAGTATATAAAGTACTCAATGTTATTAAAGAAATAAAAAAGACAAAACATAAACAATTTATTTATGATTTTGTTCGTAGTTTAAGAATTTTATAGGAGGAATTTATGGGAAGAGCGTATGAAGTAAGAAAGTATAGTATTCAAAAGACAGGAGCAGCAAGAGGTAAAATATATACCACTTATGCTAAAGAAATTTATTTAGCTGCCAAGAAAGGGCTACCTGATCCAGATGCTAATATTGTACTTAAAAGATTAATTGAAAAAGCAAGAAAAGAACAAGTACCTAGCGATATAATTAATAGAGCTATTGAAAAAGCTAAAGGTGTTGGTGGTGAAGATTATCAAGAAGTTATTTATGAAGGTTTTGGACCCGGAGCATCTACTTTAATTATTAAAACTTTAACTGATAATGTTAATAGAACAGTTGGTGAAGTAAGAGCGGCTTTCAACAAAGTAAATAAAAGTTTAGGGGTAACTAATTCTGTTTCTTATAATTATGATTATTTAGGAATATTAGTATTTAAATGTGCTGATAGTGAAAAATTATTTGAAGAATTACTTAATGCTGGCATTGAAATTATTGATTTTGATACTTTAGATGATGAAGTAACAATTACAATGAAACCTAATGATCATGATAAAGTTAAAGATGTTGTTGAAAAAATGATTCCAAATGTTGATTATACTATTGATCAAGTAGGAATGTTTGCTAAAGATAAAGTTACTTTAAATGATGAAGATTTAGAAACATTTAAAAAGTTATATCATATGTTAGATGAAATTGATGATGTCACAGAGATTTATCATAACGTTAATTTAAATTAAATTGGTGATTAAATGTTAGAAATAAAAGATTTTAATAAAGAAGAAATAGCTAAAAAAGCTTATGGTGGTCATAGCGGTAGTAAAATAGGTATCATAATAGATGGTGAGACTTATTTAGTTAAATTTCCTAAAAGTACTAAAAGTATGAATGTTGATAGTATTTCTTATACTACATCTCCTTTATTAGAATATTTAGGCTCTCACATTTATGAAATAATAGGTATAGATACCCATCAAACATCACTAGGTTATTTAAATGGTAAGATAGTAGTGGCTTGTAAAGAATTTTTAAAAAATACGGAAGAAATAATTGATTTTTAATGCCATTAAAAATAGTTATGATAAAAATATTGAAGAGTATTTAGAGAATAGAGGTTCATCATCTAAATTTAATCATTTTGATGATTTAGATGATGTTATCTATATAATGGATAATAATATTTATTTTGAATTTGTTCCTGAATTAAAGGAAAGATTTTGGGATATGTTTATCATTGATGCTTTTTTGAGTAATAATGATCGAAATGAAGCTAATTGGGGATTAATTTTAGACAAAGAAACAGGTAATTTAAGAATAGCCCCAGTTTATGATAATGGGTCATCTTTTTATAATAAATCTGGTAATGAAAAAATTAAAGATATTTTAAATAACCATGATAAGTTTAAGCAAATGACTTATGATAGTAGTGTTTGTGCATTTACAGAAAACGATAAGTTAATAAATCCATTAAAATATATTGAAAGTACTAAAAATATGGATTGTAATAAAGCAATCCTTCGTATATTTCCTAAAATTGATATGTTAAAAATAAAAGAGTTATTTTTATCTATTCCAGAAGCTTATGAAGGATTAGAAGTATTTAGTTCTTATCAAAGAGAACTATATTATAAAATGTTAGAATATAAGTATGAAAATGTCTTTAAAAAAGTTTATGAAAAATTAAATGATGTTAAATAAAAATTGACAAATTTAAGGAATAATACACAAATTTTCCTAGAAAAGGAAAATAAATATTAAATAAATTAATGGTTGCAGAATTAAAAAATAAATTATATAATCTAATTGTTAGTGTTGATGGAATTTACAACTCCGAAGCTAAAACGAATATCTTACGTTACAAGATAAAAGTGTATGATAAAATTCATAAATTAAGGTGGTACCGCGGGTAAATAGCTCGTCCTTAAGCCTTGATTTTTGAATTTTTTTTATTAGAAAGAGGGATATAATGAATTGTTTTGAAGATTTAAAATGGCGAGGACTTATTAAAGATGTTAGTAGTCCACTTTTAGAAAAGAAATTAAATGAAGAGAGTTTAACTTTTTATATTGGTACTGATCCAACTGCGGATTCTATGCATATTGGACATTTTTCTTCGTTTTTAATTGCTTCTAGACTTGCAAAGTACGGTCATAAACCTATTTTACTTGTTGGGGGTGCGACAGGATTAATCGGAGATCCTAAACCATCTACTGAAAGACAAATGATAACTAAAGAGGAAGTCGAGAAAAATGTTTTAGGGCTTACGAAACAAGCTAAAGAAATATTTGGCTTTGAAGTAGTTAATAATTATGATTGGATTAAAGATATTAGTATTATTGATTTTTTAAGAGATTATGGTAAATATATTAATGTCAATTATATGTTAGATAAAGATATAATTCAAAGAAGATTAGATAGTGGCATTACTTTCTGTGAATTTGCTTATACTTTACTACAAGGGTTAGATTTTGTTCATTTATATAAAGAAAAAGGTGTTACTTTACAAGTTGCGGGTTCTGATCAATGGGGTAATATTACAACTGGAATAGAAATGGCAAGAAAGATGCTTGATAAAGAATTATATGGTCTTACAATGCCCCTTATTTTAGACGCTAATGGAGTAAAATTTGGTAAAACCGAAGGAAATGCTTTATGGCTTGATAAAAATAAAACTTCAAGTTATGAATTATATCAATATTTAATTAATACATCTGATGAAATAGTAATAGATTATTTAAAGAAATTAACCTTTTTAACTAAGAATGAAATTGAAAAAATAGAAGTAGAACATAATCAAAAACCAGAATTAAGATTAGCTCAAAAGAAATTAGCTGAAGAAATAATTACATTCTTACATGGTAAGAGTGAATATGAAAAAGCTTTAATGATGAGTGAGGCTTTATTTAGTGAAAAAATAAATGAATTATCTAGTGAAGATATCTTAAATAATTTTAAAGATATGGAAAAAATTATCATTAAAGAAGATCTTATTTTAGAAGATTTACTTGTAAATAATAAAATATGTAGTAGTAAAAGAGAAGCTAGAGAGTTAATAAGTGGAAATGCTATTAGTTTAAATAATATTAAAATAACGGATAATAACTATTTAGTTACGAAAGATAAGGCCATTGATCAAAAAGTATATTTAATTAAAAAGGGGAAAAAGAAATATTATTTAGGAATTTGGAAATAAAAAAAGATATTAGAATGTGCTGTTTGAAGTGTACCCAATGAAGTAGACAAAGAAAAAAAAGAGAATGGTAACTTCAATAGAAATAATATAAACTGATATT
>CANQGF010000028.1 GCA_947601485.1 uncultured Bacilli bacterium | reverse complement strand
TAAGAAAAGAATAAAAAATATTTTATCATAAACTAATGAATTTTTCTTTCATTAATTTACATCTAAAAGTATACATGTTATAATTATCTAGGTGAGAAAATGAAAAAAATTTTTATAATAGGGATTAGTTTATTACTTTTATGTGGTTGTGATAAAGAAAAAAGTACCCAAAATAATAATGATAAAAATGAAAATCCTAAAACTTGTACGGAAAAACAATTTAATGAAAAATATAAATATGTTTATGATACTTTAGAAGAATGTCATAAAGAAGGGGAGAGTACTGCCTTTTTTGATATTGTTGATAATTATGATGATCGTGTTTTTACAATTAATTGTGATGAAATAATTGATGAATGTGGCAATACCTATTATGGAGTATCTTATAATATATATGATCCAGAAAATAGTACGAGAGATGATGGTGTAGTAGTAATTCATTATTAATTTACCTAAATTTTAGAACAAAATAAAACCTGATTTACAACAATCAGGTTTGTTTTTTAAATGGTGTCTCCGAGGCGATTCGAACGCCTGACCGATCGCTTAGAAGGCGATTGCTCTATCCAGCTGAGCTACGGGGACAACTAGAACAATTAAAATTATATACTAATATTTTATTATTTTCAAGTATAGTATCGCCTTTTAAAGCAAAAAAATACCTTTTTTAGATGAAAAAGGCATCAATTAAGTTATTATCAACATAAAAAATAGTTTCATATATATCATAAGTATCTCTAATAGACAAAGCAATCGAATATTTAACTTCTTCAATAATACTATTATCATCTAAACTTAATACAGCATTATTAAAACTTAAATTAATCGAATTTTCTAAAATTTCATAATTTTTTAATTCCGCTGAAGAAGTTAAAAAACTAACTAAATTAGTATTAAAAGTTGGCGAGCTTTTTAATTTTTCAATAATTACTTCAACTTTTTCTTTTTTGGTATTAGTAATAGTAGTAACTGGAGTATAATAGTTAAGTAATTCTGTTTTACTAACATAATACGTAGTTATTTTGGAAACATCTTTCATACTACTTAAATCATAAACTTTATTAATTCCATAACTACGATCAAGTGTGTTAGGAAGTATTTTTTTGCTATGAGGAAGTTCTAATAAGTGTTCACCTTCAACGAAAATCATTATCTTTTTAACATCTTTAATTTCTGTTAAAGAGTAGATAATTGCTTCGATCATTTTTTCTTCATTTTCTTTAGAAACTAAAAGTAATTCTTGAGAAAAGTTAATTTTAAGCAAGCCATCATTTAAATCTTTAGAGATAATTTTAGTGTTTTCAGGAATTAATTTTTTAAAATTACTTGGTATATAGCCATCGTCATTACTATTAATTGTTAAATTATTAATGACTTCATCAATTAAATCAAGAGTGTTTTCATTTTTTTTAATAACTTCAAATCTAGATACTAAATTATTGCTGTCAACTAAATAAATAGGAATGGTTTTTAAGTTATTGTAAGTTAGAGTAGTAGGAATATTTAAAGTGTTATTTCGTGGAAAAAAATAAATGATTAATAAAAAAATAAAAGATAAAGTTACAATTAAGGTTTTCTTAAGGGCTAATCTTTTAAGCATGAAATCACCTAATTAATTATATTATAAAAGGAAATGTTTATTCATTTCCCTATATTTTTAATTCACCTAATTTTAATAACTCGACAACCGCTTGAGCTCTTGATTTAACTCCTAGTTTTTGCATCGTATTAGAAATATGATTGCGTACTGTTTTTTCGCTGATGCCTAAAAATTCAGCAATCTCTTTAGTGGTTTTATTAAGGACTAGTAGTTCAAAAACTTCTTGTTCTCTAGGTGTAAGTATACCTTTAATCATGTGTATAACCTTCCTTTCAATTCATATTATTTTATGATGAAAGAAATTTTTTGTGTAATACACTATAAATTTTTATGATTAGTTTTGCCAAGTAAATAATCTATTGATATATGATAACGAATTGCAATATCTTTTAAAAAGAGAGTAGGTATTTGAAATTTACCATATTCATAACCAGTCCAAGTACTCCGTGAAATATTTAAAATTTGTGCTATTTTATTTTGAGTTAAACCATTTTCTTTTCTAAATTCTTTAATTCTTTCTTTGAATAACTTATTATTTATTTCTTTATTAGAATGGAGATATTGGTTTTTATTAGTTAGGCCAAGAGCATAATCAAGTGAAATATCAAAGTAATTACAAAGATTATTCAAGTGTTTTATGGGAATTACATTTCTTTCTATTTCATAAGAGGCATAAGTAGAGCGTTTAATTCCAATGATGTTAGCAAGATCATTTTGTTTAAGACCCAAGTTTTCTCTTAAGTTCTTTATAGTCTCCATATTATACTTTCCTTTTGTTAGTATTATAAATGTTTACCCAAATACTGAACGATTTTGTGTAGAAATTTGGACATTTTCCTTGCATATTGATATAGTTTATGATAAACTTAATTTCGTTGGGTTTAGTACTCAATGTATTCTTCTAATATTAGAGTACGTCAGGTGTAAAGACAGTAAAACATACCACTGTTAGACATATAAATAATGCATATTATGTCTAGAGAGAAAGACTTTGCTCTTTCTTTTTTGTTTTTTAGATATTTTTTGTTACAAATTGGCATATTTATAGTAAAATAGAAATATGAAGAATTTATTTGATTTAAAACTTAATGATTTAGAAGATTATTTTTTAAATAATAATGAAAAGAAGTTTAAAGCTTTGCAAGTTTTTGAGTGGCTTTATATTCATCGAGAATTTAATATTGATAATTTTAGTAATTTAAAAATGGAATTAAGAGAAAAATTAAAACATGACTTTACTACCGATATGATTAAAATAAAAAAAGAAGAAGTTGGAGAAGATGTTAAAAAATATTTATTCCTTCTTTTAGATGGTAATTTTATTGAGGCTGTTTTAATGCATCA
This sequence comes from uncultured Bacilli bacterium, assembly GCA_947601485.1. Taxonomy (GTDB): domain Bacteria; phylum Bacillota_I; class Bacilli_A; order RF39; family UBA660; genus SIG200. The sequence continues at coordinate 14,297 of CANQGF010000028.1, read as the reverse complement.
TGATTACGGCTATTCACTATGTATTTCCAGTGAAGTAGGATGTAATATGGGATGCAAATTTTGTGAAAGTGGTAGACTTAAAAAAGTAAGAAATTTAGAAGTTTATGAAATGGTAGAACAAATTTTATTAATTGAACAAAAAGAAAATTTAAGAATTGATCGAGTTGTTATAATGGGGATTGGTGAACCCTTTGACAATTATGATAATGTTATTGATTTTATTAAAATTATTAACAATCCTAAAGGTTTAGCTATTGGAGCAAGACATATTACTGTTTCAACTTGTGGTTTAGTACCTAAAATATTAGAATTTGCTGATTTAAAATTGCAAGTTAATCTTGCTATTAGTCTACATGCTCCGAATGATAATATTCGTAGTAAAATTATGCCTATTAATAAAGTGTATAATATAAGTCAAGTGATGAAGGCACTTAAAGTTTATTTAGAGAAAACTAATAGACGAGTTACTATTGAATATGTTATGATTAATATGGTGAATGATAGTGATGAGTGTGCTTATGAATTAGCAAACTTATTAAAAGGAATGAATGTTTATGTTAATTTGATTCCCTATAATGAAACCAATAATTTAGAATTTAAGAAAAGTAAGCGTGTAAATGATTTTAAGAATATATTGTTAAAATGTGGCATAAACACTACCATAAGAAGAGAATTTGGGGGCAGTATTAGTGGAGCTTGCGGACAACTTAGAAGTAAAGAGGTGTAGATAATGAAAGCATATTATATGACTGATTCAGGTAGAGTTAGAAGTCATAATGAAGATAGTGTAACTATTTTAAAAAATGCTAGTGATGAATATTTACTTATTGTAGCTGATGGTATGGGTGGACACAGAAAAGGGGAAGTAGCCTCTAGTATTGTTGTGTCTCATTTAGGTAAAAGGTTTAATGAAACACCAAGTATGGGTACTAAACTTGACGCTATTAATTGGTTAAATGATAATGTTAATGAAATAAATAATTTAATTTTAACCTATGGTGAAGAAAATGAAGATTCTAAAGGGCTCGGTACTACTATAGTAGTAGCCCTTTATACAAGTAATTACCTTATTTTTGGTAATATTGGTGATTCATCTGGTTTTGTAATGAAAAAAGGCCATATTCATAAAGTTACTAAAGATCATACATTAGTTAATTTGCTTGTTGATGCGGGTAATTTAACAGAAGATGAAGCAATGACACATCCGAAAAAAAATGTTTTAATGCGGGCTTTAGGTGCTGCCGAAAAAGTTGATTTGGATATTTTTGAGGTTATTGACATGGAAGAAATAGATTCAGTTATGTTATGTAGTGATGGACTTACTAATATGTTAACTCAAGAACAAATTGAAAAAGTTTTAAATGATGAAGAATTACTCGAAGATGAAAAAATAGAAACGTTAATTAGAAAATGTAACGCACGCGGGGGCACGGATAATATTTCGATTGCCTATTTAACAAGGGTTGGTGATTAGTATGATAATGAAAGGGCAAAAAATTAGTGATCGATATCAAGTAATAAAAAGTATTGGTGAAGGTGGAATGGCTAATGTTTACCTTGCTTATGATACAATATTAGATCGAAATGTGGCAGTAAAAGTTTTAAGAGGTGATTTAGCAACTGATGAAAAATTCGTACGTCGTTTTCAAAGAGAAGCTTTAGCAGCCTCATCACTTTCCAATCCTAATATTGTAGAAGTTTATGATGTCGGGGAAGATAATGGTGAATATTACATTGTAATGGAATATATAGAAGGTAAGCACTTAAAACAGCTTTTGAAAAAACGGGGTAAATTAACTGTTCCGGAAGCTGTAGATATTGTTTTACAGATTACAGATGGCTTATCAGTAGCACATGATTCTTATATAATTCATCGAGATATTAAACCTCAAAATATTATGATTTTAGAAAATGGATTAGTAAAAATAACTGATTTTGGTATTGCTATGGCAATGAATTCAACTCAACTTACGCAAACTAATTCAGTTATGGGTAGTGTTCATTATTTGCCGCCAGAACAAGCTAGTGGTAAAGGAGCAACACCTCAAAGTGATATTTATTCGATTGGGATTTTGTTTTATGAACTTTTAACTGGTAAACTTCCTTTTAAAGGTGAAAATGCTGTAGAAATTGCCCTTAAACATTTAAAAGAATCTTTACCAAATATTAGAGATGAAATACCCAATATTCCTCAAAGTGTTGAAAATATTATCATTAAAGCTACCGCTAAAAATCCTAAAAATAGGTATAGTGATGCAAGAGAAATGCATGAAGATTTAAAAACTTGTCTTGATCCTAGTCGTAAAGACGAAGAGAAAATCAAATTAAAATATCCGGAATTATCAGATGATACTAAAGTATTAAAACCAATTAAAGATGAAGGAAAAAAGCATACTGAAGTTAAAACGGATAATAATAAAAAGGAAGAAGTAATTGCTAAAAAAATTACAAGTGAAGAAGTAGGTGAAGAATTGAAAAAGCAAAATAAGACATTATTATGGCTAGCCTCTATTTTTACTGGACTTGTTATATTAGTTACATTAGTTTTTGCTATTATAATGTTATTTAATACAACTGCCAATAAAATAGTTCCTGATGTTAAAGGTAAAACTATAAGTGAAGCCATTAAAATATTGCAAGATGCTGGTTTTACAGTAGCTACTGAACAATCCAGTGTTCCATCTAAAGAAATTGAAGTTGGAAATGTTGTAAGGACATCACCTTATGCTGGAACAAAGAAAAAACAAGGAGCAGAAGTAAAACTTTATATTTCAACAGGTGATGAAACAATCGTCATTGAAGATTATACGGGCCAAAATTATTTAGAAGTTAAAGGCTCTCTTGAAGCTCGAGGTCTTATTGTTTATGTTGAAGAGCAAACAGTTAGTAGTGATTCTAAATATAAAGAAAATCAAATTATGAGTCAATCTATTAAAGCTGGTGAAAGTCTTACTAAAGGTGAAAGTATTACTTTATATATTCCAGAAATTGGTGTAACTTATCCTAACTTTACTGATGGAAGCTATGTTGTATCTGATGTTGAGGAATTCTGTAAAGAACATAATGTTAAATTGGAAGTTGTAAGAACTGAAAATGAAGGTTATTTAGATGGAACAATTTATAGACAAAGTCGTAATGAAGGAGATCCAGTAACTGCTGGAGCGTCATTTAAAATTTGGATTTATGTAAGCCCAGTCGAAGAAAACCCTGATGGTGAAAATCCTGATAATAATGAGTGTACTGATGGTTTATGTTAAAACAAGGACTAATTGTTAAAATTGTAAGTGATACCTTTAGTGTTATGGTAGATGGTAATATACTAGATTGTAAGAGTAGGGGAAAATTACGAAATCTTCAAACAAAACCAGTAGTGGGCGATCAAGTTTTAGTAGATACGGAAAAGATGGTTATAGAAGAAATCTTACCAAGAAAAAATGAATTAGATCGTCCTTTAGTTAGTAATATTGATATTGCTCTTATTGTTACTAGTTTAAAAAAACCAGAATTAAATTTAACACTACTTGATAAATTAATAAGTATTATAACCATTAATAAAATAGAACCAGTTATTGTCTTTACTAAACTAGATTTAGCAAGTAAATCTGAATTAAAAAATGTAAAAAATTTAAGTAAATATTATAAAAAAATAGGAATTAAAGTCTTTACTAATAGACAAATTAGAACTTTAAAAAAATACTTAAAAAATAAAATTGTGACAGTTTCTGGTCAAACTGGGGCTGGTAAGAGTAGCTTAATTAATAAATTTGATAAACATTTACATTTAGCTACTGATGAAATATCGGAAAGTTTAGGAAGAGGAAAACATACTACTAGAGTAGTTGAATTATTTAAAATTAAAAATTTTTATATTGTTGATACTCCTGGTTTTTCAGCAATCGATATTAATATTTATAGTATAGATGAGATAAAAAATAGTTTTGTCGAATTTAAGAATATTAGTTGTAAATATAATAATTGTAATCACGAAAAAGAAGTTGGATGTTTAATAATAGAAAAAGTAAAAGATGGACATATTTTAAAATCAAGATATGATAATTATTTAAAATTTATTAAGGAGCCCAAATGATTTCAGTAAGTTTTTTAAAAAGTAAATATAGCAAAAAGGAAACTATTCAATTAATTGAGGATAGTAAGGCCGATTTTATTCATGTTGATTTAATGGATGGAATTTATGTTAAAGAAAATAATTTTACTATTGATGAAATAATGGATTTATTAAAAAATGTAAAAAAGTCATTAGATATTCATTTAATGGTTTATAATCCTTTAATATATATAAAAGAATTAGTTAAGCTTAAGCCATCAATTATTACTATTCATTTAGATGGAACTCCTAATATTGAAGAGACAATCGATTATCTAAAGAAAAATGATGTTAAAGTTGGTCTTGCCATTAACCCTGATGAAAATGAACATATAATAGATAATTATTTAGATAAAATTGATTATGTTTTAATTATGAGTGTTTACCCTGGTGAAGGTGGTCAAAAATTTATTCCTGAAGTTTTAGAAAAAATAAATTATTTTGAAGATAAATTATTAATCGGAATAGACGGGGGAATTAATGAAGATTCTATTAAATTATTAAAAAACTATCATATTGATATCATTGTAAGTGGCTCATATATTTGTATGAGTGATAATTTCAATGAAAGAATTGATGAGTTAAATATAAAATAAAAAGTTACCAAATCTCTAAGAGATTTGGTAATACAATCGTCTTTTTTAATTAGTTTAGGTATTTACATTACAAAAATTTTTATGATTAAATAGATATAGGAGAGCGATTATGCGTTACCTTACTAATTCAAAAACTTTTTACACCAAGGTGTAGGGGGTTTTGGAAGTTAGGAAGGAGTGATGCTTATGAGAGATAAAAGTCGTGTAGATTTTTTATTAATCATTATTTTTATTCAAGTTTTAGCATTGCTAATTCTGACAATAAAAATAGCTAGCCGAAGCTAGCAAATACCATCTGGGTAACGTATAACGTTCTCCTACAAATATTTTATCATAATTAACAAATTAATTACAATAATTTTATAAATTTTATTTTAAAAAAAGTGGTTTTGACTTCATTTTACTTAAATATTAATATTGCTAATTTTTGACAATAAAAATAGCTAGCCGAAGCTAGCAAAAATCACCAGGTAACGTATAACGTTCTCCTACAAATATTTTATCATAATTAATAAATTAAATACAATATTTTTTTAGCATAAATTTTTTAAAGACTTGGAGTAATTTTCTTTACTTCTTTTTTGTTTCATATTCATTGGCAGCTTTAATAAAACTTAAAAATAATGGGTGAGGTCTTGTAGGTCTACTTTTAAATTCGGGATGAAATTGACTAGCTATAAAATGAGGATGAGTTGGTAATTCAACAATTTCAACTAAATTAGCTTTAGTATTGATACCAGAAAAAACTAAACCATTTTTTTCTAAAATATCTTTATAAGCATTATTAAATTCATAACGGTGACGATGACGTTCTAATATTACATCTTGTTTATAATCTGAATATGCTAAAGTGTTTTTCTTTAAAGTACATTCATAATTACCAAGTCTTAAAGTACCTCCCATATTAATAATAGCTTTTTGATCAGCCATTAAATCAATGACTGGATTTTGACATAAAGGATTAAATTCTGTTGAGTTTGCATCTTCTATATTACAAACATTCCGAGCAAATTCAATAACTGCTAGTTGCATTCCAAGACAAAGTCCTAAAAAGGGAATTTTATTAACTCTCGCATAATTGATAGCTTTTATTTTACCTTCAATTCCTCGACTACCAAAGCCACCTGGTACAATAATACCTTTAGAATTTTTAAATATTTCTTTTAAATTAGCACTTTCTTTTTCTAAATTTTCTGAATCTACCCAGTTAATTTTAATTTTTTTATTAATTTTATAGCCAGCATGCTTTAAAGCTTCAACCACAAAAATATAAGCATCATGTAATTCAATATATTTACCAACTAAAGATATTTCTAATTCTTCTTTTAAGTTATCGACTGTTTTAACAAGTGCTTCCCAATCTTTTAAATTAGATTTTTTTAAAGGTAAATTAAATTGATTTAAAATAATTTCATCAAATCTTTGATTATGATAATTAATTGGTACTTGATAAATATTATTAACATCAATAGAATCAATGATATTACTTACTGGTATTGAACAAAATAAAGATAATTTTTCTTTAATATGAATACCAGTATCAAATGGCGCTCTACATACTAAAGCATTAGGTTGTATTCCTTTATTTCTTAAATCTTTGACACTGTTTTGGGTTGGTTTGGTTTTAAGTTCATCTGATCCAAAGATAAATGGCACTAAAGTACAATGAACAAAGAAAGTATTAGATTGTCCTAGTTCATATTGGACTTGTCTTAAAGCTTCAATAAAAGCTTCGGCTTCAATATCTCCAACTGTGCCTCCAATTTCTGTAATAACAATATCAGCTGAAGAAGAAGTTCCGGCTTCATAAATTTTATTTTTAATTTCATTAGTAATATGAGGAACCATTTGCACTGTAGCTCCTAAATAGTCACCTTTTCTTTCTTTTTCGATGACGGATTTATAAATTTTACCATTAGTTATATTTGATGAATAGTTTAATTCTTCATCAATAAATCTTTCATAATGTCCTAGATCCAAATCGGTTTCACATCCATCGTAAGTTACAAATACTTCACCATGTTGAATTGGATTCATAGTGCCTGAATCCACATTAAAATATGGATCAAATTTTTGCATAAATACCTTATAACCGCGACATTTTAGTAAAAGAGCAATGCTTGATGCCGTAATTCCTTTACCAAGTCCTGATACTACACCCCCTGTAACAAATACATATTTAGTCATTTTTACCTCCCATAACTAAAAAAGCTAATAATTCTTTTGTGAGAACTATTAGGCTCTCTTTAATTATAAAAAAATAAATAAAAGTAAACAATATGAAAAGAAAAATTTTGACCGTTTCGAAAAAAAGGTTCAGGCCACGTGCTTTAGCACGTAAACCCTTGGAGGGTTTAAAGGCAATTTATTGCCGTTAAAAATAAAAAGTGTAGGGACAGTAACACAAGAAATAATAAAAGAATATATAGAAAATCAAGCTGATGAATATGAAGAAACATTTAAGATAGTAGGTTAAGCGAGTTTACTCGCTAAATGTACTTTCAGTACCTGAAATAAGCCACGTACTTCCAGTGCGTGGTAGTTGACAAATCTTAACAAATTAAAAAAATTGTCAAATCTTGTATTCTAAAAAAAATATTTCTATGGTAAAATTTATAAGTAGGGTGATAATGATGACACGAGAAACATTCTTACTTATTGCCGTAGCCTATTATTTGTTTACAATGGTTGTGGTTTTAATAGTTTTATTTGTTATGGACAAAAAATATAAAAATAGTATTAATAATGAAATAAATAATCTAGAAAGAGAGAAAAATTTAATTATTTCTTCTAGTATTTTATCGGAATTAAATAAAGTAGAGGCTTTAGTAAATAATGCTGAATTAAAGAAAAAATATAAGGGTTGGCTTAAAAGATTTGAAAATATTAGAGATGTTGAAGTGCCAAAAATTACTGATGAAATAATTGAATTACAAAATGATTTTAATGAAAAAAATTATGAAAAATTAAAACAAAGTTTAATTGATGTTGAAGTTGATATTAATTATTTAAAAACCAAATCTGAATTTTTGCTTGATGAGATAAAAGAAATTACTTTATCAGAAGAGAGAAATCGCGAAACTATTATTAAATTAAAATCTGATTATAGGGAAATTAGAAATTTATATAATGCTAATGAACAAGACTTTGAAATTGTTAAAAAACCGATTGAATTACAATTTGAAAATATTGATAAATTATTTAGTGCTTTTGAAAGTGCTATGGAAAAAAATGAATATTTAGAAGTTGGAAGAATTGTTAAAGCTTTAGATGATATTATTGGTAATTTAAAAGTGGTTATTAATGAAACTAAATTAATTGTTAATTTAGGTAATGTTATAATTCCAAAAAGAATTAATGATATAAATAATATTTATCATAAAATGAAATTAGAAGGATTTAATTTAGAATACTTAAATATTGAATATAATATTTCAGAAGCCAATAAAAAAATTCAAGATATTTTTAGTCGCTTAAATGTCTTAAATGTTGTTGATTCAGTTTTTGAACTTAAGACAATGCTTGATTATTTTGATTCATTATATAATGATTTTGATAAAGAAAAACTTAATAAAACATTATATGAAGAATATAAAAGAAGTATTTTGATAAAAGTAAGTAAATTAGAAAAAATAAATAATGAATTATATCGTAAAATAGATGATATTAAATATAGTTATGATTTATCTGATGATGAAGTATCAGTAATTAGTGAAATTAAAGAATCATTTAATAGTATTAGAGAATCTTACGATCGTATTGTAAATATGGAAAGAAATAAAACGCTTGCTTATTCTCATTTAAATAAAGAGATGGAGATTTTAAATAATCGTCTTACTAAAACTGAAGAAAAATTGAATGTTGCTTTAAGAACTTTAGGTAGCTTAAAAGAAGATGAGTTAAGAGCTCGAGATCAATTAGATGAGATTAAAGATATTTTATCACAAGCTAAAGAAAAGGTAAGAAGTTACAAGTTACCAATTATCCCTAAAAATTATTATGTTGAGTTAAGCGAGGCAACGCTTGCTATTAATGAAATGGTTAAAGAACTTGAAAAAAGACCAATTAATATTAAAACTTTAAATATTAGAGTTGATAATGCTCGTGATTTAGTGTTAAAAGTTTACAATACCATTAATGAAACAGTAAAAACTGCTAAAATGGCTGAGACCGCTATTGTATATGGGAATAGATATCGTGTTACTAATAAAGATGTTGACTTAGGTTTATTTAAAGCAGAAATGGCTTTTTATAAAGGAAATTTTAAAAATAGTTTAGAAAATGCTATTAACGCTATTAATATTGTAGAGCCTGGTATTCATGAAAGATTATTAGAAGGTTATAAATAAAATATTCTATTTGGCTAGCAAGTAAGCTAGTCTTTTTGATTATATTTATTTCTAATTAATAAGAGATAGATTATTTGTCTCTTTTTTGTTATAATTTTATTAGTAAATAAGGAGGATTTTTTATGACTTATTTAGATTATAGTACAACAACTCCAGTTGCGTTAGATGCTCTTGATACATATATGAAAGTTTCAAAAGAATATATTGCCTCTCCTAACTCTAATCATCCTTTAGGACAAAAGAGTTTAGATTTTTTAAATAATATAACTAAAGAAATTAGTAATATGTTTAATATTATGGAAAGAGAAATTATCTACACTTCTGGAGGAGTAGAGGCTAATAATATGGCTTTAATTGGTTTATGTTTAGAACGTCATAATAAAGGAAAACATATTATTACTTCTAAATTAGAACATCCTTCAATTTATAAAATTTGTGATTATTTAACTAGTCTTGGTTTTGAAGTTAGTTATGTTGATAATGATGAAGATGGTTTAATTAATTTTGACGATTTAAAAAGATTAGTTAGAGAAGATACTATTTTAGTAAGTATTTGTGCAGTTAATGCAGAAACAGGTGTAAGACAACCTTTAAAAATGTTAAGACAAATTATTAAAAAAGAAAATGAACATACAGTTTTTCATTCTGATTTATCACAAGCTATAGGTAAAACAACAGTTAATTTTAGAGATATTGATTTAGGTAGTGTTTCATCTCATAAATTTTATGGTCCAAAAGGAATAGGCTTTTTATATAAAAATGATGCTATTAAATTAGCTCCGCTTTTATTTGGAGATTTAAAAAATAATATGGCTAATAATAGTATAATTCCTCTTCCTTTAATAGCTAGTATGAAAGATGCTTTAAAGTTAACATTAAAAGATACGGAAAAAAGAGAAAAATACATAAATCTTTTAAATGAACGGATTATAAGTAAAATAAGTAACCTAGAGGGAATTAAAATTAATAAAACTAAATATTCAATTCCTCATATGATAAGTATCAGTTTTGATAAAGTATCTTCATTTGAATTAGCTAATAATTTATCTAAAAAGGATATTTGTGTTAGTACCAATAAACCGGGAGAAATTTGTAGTAGTATTATGGCAATTTATAATGACTTGGATAGAAGTAAATCATGTATGAGAATAAGTTTGTCTCATATGACAACTGTTTTAGAAGTTAATAGATTTTTAGAAGTTTTTGAGGTAGAATATAACAAATTAAAAGACATTTAGGTGGTGACAAAATGGATTTAGAAAAAATAATTTTTCTTAAATATGGTGAATTATCAACCAAAAAAGATAATCGTGCCTTTTTTATTAAAACTTTAAATAAAAATATTTTACATGTTTTAAATAATGTAGAAATAAGTTATGATTATGGAAGAATGTTTATTAAACCCAAAGATAATGAGTTTAGTGAAGTAATAAATAAGTTAAAAAATATTTTTGGTATACATGAAATAGTTATAGCTTATGTATTAAAAGATAGAGAATTATCTAAAATAAAAGATAGTATTATATATTTATTAGCGAATAAAGAATTTAAAACATTTAAAGTTGAAGTTAAAAGAAGTGATAAGAATTTTAATCCGGATAGCATGACTTTAAGAAGTGAATTTGGATCTTGTATTTTAAAAAATATAGCTAATAAAAAAGTTGATGTTAATAATCCTGACTTAATAGTAAATGTTGAAATAAGACAAAAAGAAATTTTAATTTATTTTGAAAGCATTAAAGGATTAGGAGGCTATCCAGTATCTTGTGCAGGTAAAGGTATTTTAATGTTAAGTGGAGGAATTGACTCTCCAGTTGCGGGTTATCTTGCTATCAAAAGAGGTGTAAAACTAGAAGCTATTTACTTTGAAAGTCCTCCTCATACTAGTGAAAGAGCAAAAGAAAAAGTTAAAACTTTAGCAAAAAAATTAGCTTTATATAATAATGATATTAAATTACATATTATTAATTTTACTGAAATTCAAGAAGAAATATATAAAAATATTCCACATGAATATTTAATTACAATAATGCGGCGAATGATGTATCGCATAAGTGCAATAATTGCATCTCGAGTTAACGCAAAAGTAATTGTAAATGGTGAATCGATTGGGCAAGTTGCTAGTCAAACATTAACAAGTATGAGTGCTATAAATGAAGTTGTAAAAATTCCTGTAATAAGACCAGTAGCGTGTTTTGATAAATTAGAAATTATTGCTCTTTCTAAAAAAATTGATACATATGATACTAGTATTTTACCTTATGAAGATTGTTGTACTATATTTGTTCCAGATCATCCTGTTATTAATCCTGTTAAACAAAAATGTGAGGAATATGAAAAGTTAATTAATTATGAAGAAATGATTTATAAGGCAGTAAAAAATAAAGAGACGATTACTGTTACTAATGCTATTGAAGAAGAATATAAAAGTTTGTTGTAATTTAGCTTCTACTTAAAATATGTTGTATATAAAAAATAGATATGTTAAAATTATAAATAGGAAAACGCATAATGCGTTGCCCAAATGCTATTCTAACTCTTTCGAGTTAGATTTTTAGTATTAGCAGGAGCAAAGCTAGTGCTAGCACTAAAACAATAAATAATATGATGTCATCTCGACATTTCTTACTCATTGGCATCACTCCCTTCCATTCAAACCCCCCGACCGAAGTCAAAAGACTTTAAATAAAAAAGTTAGGCAACGACATATACATCTTCCATAGTTATTAATTAAACCAACTTATTTTGTTTTTGTAAATAGTTTTTAATTTAGTTTTTTAAAAAATTAACGTTTTTGTTACCAAATCTCTAGAGATTTGGTAAGCTATGGAAAGTGCTTGGTAATTTTTTTCTTTTTATTTTAGGTGATTAATGTTATAATAATTATACTTTTTCAGGGGGAATTATGAATTTATTTGAATTAATAAAAAATTTATTTAAACATCATAAAATAAATACTAATGCAGAATTAGTCCGCCCTGTTGATATAGTTAAAATACCCAAAAGAAAAGAATTTAATAATGATAGTATAGTTGATTACTATAAAAATGAGTATAGTAGTATTTTATCAACTATGAAAGATTATGATACTTTAATCTTGGAAGCAGATGAACTTAATAATCATATTAAAATGACTATAGATTTATTATTTTATATTTCTATAAAAGAATCTGGAATAAAAGAAAAAAGTGTTGAAGATAGAATTAACTATTTAATAAATAGTGAAAAGTTAGATTTATATAAAAATGATATTAATAATTTACAAAGTGAAGTTATTAGAAGATTACTAGCCATAAGTGAAATAAGAAAAGAATTATTTTTAAGTAAAAAGAAAAAAGAGGCTATTGATAATGTTATAGATAGATTATGTTTATCATTAAATACTTTATATTCTATTGAAGTAAGTATTATAACTAATATTGAAAGATATAAAAATGAAAGTAAATATAATTCTGAACCAAGTAAAGAAGAAAAGGTAAAAGAATACGAAGTAATAAATGAAAAAATAAAACATCTAAATTGGTTACAACAAATATTAGATAATGATTCACAAATTAATATTAGAACAGATGTTAATTATATACTTAAAGACCTTGCTTTAATAGAAAAGAAATTAGAAGAATATACATATATTCATAAAGTTGAAATAACTGATGAAAGTAAAAATGAAGAAATAAATAAGATATTAGAAATTCCCTTTGATATAGAACATAAGGATGAATTATTAAAAATAATAGAACAAATAGAGAGAAAATATCGTACCTTTTATGAATATCGAGAATATCAAGAATATGGAGATATTGCCATAGATGAAAGTAATTTAACAAATATTTATAATTTAAAATTTAGTGCTTTAACCATAAGTCAAGATGGAATAGTTGAACCATTTGTTAACAAAGTTACAGATAAATTAGAAATAGAATATTATCAAAATATCATATTCAGTATGGTTCAAAACATAATAATGGGTAAAAATGAATATTTTAATGAATTATTTAAAGGTGATTTAGAAGAATCAATTTCTTTATTAATTGATGGATTAAAATATGGTAATAATGAAATAAATTATGAAGAAATATTAGGAGATAAATATTTATTAAATTTATTATTAGCGTTAGATAAGGGTGAATTATCTAACTTTTATAACAATTTTAAAGTTAAAGTGGGCTCTTATTATAGTACTAGTGATAAAGCAGCATATCTTTATGGAATATTTTGTTTCACACCTACTATTCCACTAAAAACCTTTTTCTTTTTTAAATCTTTTTTAACTTTAGACTTTTTAAGTGACAAATTCAACAAAATTGAAGATATGAGTAAAATACAAGATTTATTTAATGATTTTTATGAATTATATCTTACAAAAATACCAAAAGATGAAAATAAATATTATTTACCAGAAGGTATTAGAGAAATCAATAAAATTGATATATCTAAAGATAACTATGTTATAAAATTGTTAAACTTAGTTGAGGAAAATGCTAATGGTAAAGTAGTATATTTACCAAGCACTTTAGAAAGTATGAGGGGAGAATTATTTAATAAAGATTGTCAAGTTAAAGAAATAATTTTAAATGAAGGACTACAAGAATTATTATACAATGTTTTTTATAATCAAACTTTTGATAGTATAACCATTCCTAGTACTATTGAACGTATTGGTAGCAGAGTTTTTTATTTTGGAACTTTAAAAAACATGACTTTTAATAATATATCACCATCTAAATTTATAACTTTAGGTGATGAAATGTTTACAAACAATTTTAATAGAAAAAAAGATGTTAATTATTCAGAATTAGATAATATTATTTTTCATTATGATGATTTAGATATGGATATTGAAATATCTTTATCGTCTTTTAAAGCTTTTTCGTATAGTTATTTAATAAATTCTTTTTATGCTTTTGTATTTCAACAAATCTATGATAAATTGATAGAAAGATTAAAGATTTTAAAAGCAATGTTACAGATATTTAAGATAAATATTTATGAAGAGTCATTTGGGAGTTGGCGTTTTAATGAATATATGATAAGAACTGATGGTGTCATTAAATTAAATAATTTGTTAGCTAAAGTCATAGAAACAGAAAATGTATTAAATAAATTTATTACAGATAATTATGATAAATATAAAGAAAAAGCAGATGATTTAAAACATCAACTTTATTTACTATCTACTAAAAACTTTTCTTATGAAAATAAAGATGAACTTTTAAAAGATATAGATGATATGGTTATAAAGTTTAA